>NZ_BCPS01000072.1:0-29564 GCF_016586185.1 Paenibacillus sp. EPM92 | reverse complement strand
AATTACATATTTTATTATTCGAATCCGTATTCAGGTAAGAACGAATGTTCGGGAGTGATTGTCATGAGGCAACAAGAAAGGATGACTTTGAAGAAATTTCAAGTGAAGCTCGATTCGGATCAAGCATGCCGTGAGCATCTGGTTCAGCTCGCTGGTCTAAGGGGGTTTCATGAGTTAACTTGAGATCCAATATATTAAAGCGCTTTCACAAACCTTAGCAGCCCAGGTTGGGCGGCCCCGATACAGTAACGTCCTAAAAAATCCAAGATCAACAAAACCAAAGAAACTCTTCAAATAGTCCAAATACTCTTCTAGCCCCCCTTCATTAGAACCTGATCGGCAGGCATCATTACGCAAAATATTTGAAGATTGAACAACAACAGAAGAAATGATATTCTAGTATCTTAGTTTATGGTAAGTAAAGTGATGTTTGCGGTTTCGTTCTTTTATTGTGATTCTAATATCTTAGTTTGAGCATAAATCATTCATTCAAAAATGTCAACCGTAAAATGTTGATGTCGTTGTTTCAAGTTCCTGTAGTTATCAGGAGCCGCCTATACAGCGGCCGCGGTTTGCCTGATCTCGGTCTCATCTATTCCACTGAGGCGAGCCCTAATAAACAAGCTGGCACGGGTATTCAGCCATATGTCAGCTTGTTTGATCCTTTATATTGTGCAACATTGTGATTGTTAAAGTTTTGTTGTTTGAGGTAGTTGTGTTTTTTGGATCAATGAGGCGAATGTCGATACATGGGCTTCCATCAACGTACGGGCGCCTACTGCATCTTTTGTTGCAATTTTTTCGATAATCATATCGTGCTCCGTGACTGTACTTGTTTGATTTTGGGAAAAAGAAGGAATATTACACAGGAAAAAATCATTCAGATCCCATTGGCTTTGCGTGATGTTAAGTAATTTTTCCGATCGGGACATCTTTAGAATCCCATAATGCCATTCTCTGTTTTTGTTAAAGTAACGATCTTTGGAATCATGCTCTTGTACCAATTTAGCCAATTGTTCATTAATCATATATAATTCTTGAACCTCATGGTCTTCCCTTCGTTGTGCGGCCAGAAAGGCTGCCATGCCTTCCAATGCCATAACGGTTAAAAAATGATCGACCATATGTTCCTGCGTGTACTTTTTTACCCTGCATCCGGTTTGGGGCACGATCTCCACAAAATATTCAGCCTCTAATCGCTTCAAGGCATCGATGACTGGACGCCTGGAAACTTCAAGCTCTTCTGCGATCTCTATGACCGAGATCTCATCCCCGAACGTCCACTTTCCCGAAATCAGTCCGTCTTTTATATATTCATAAGTTCGAATCGTTTTCGACAATGTGATTTCCCTCATATTCGCTCTTACTTCCTCCAATTACAACTTATATGTCATAGTATACATAATATCGTGTCAATTATCTATTTTAGCATTGTATGGCTTTATTTTCTAGCTGGCGAACTCCATTTCATGATTATATGCCCCAGTCGTAATATCACCCGGAATTCCCCTTTAGTTCCAGTTTCTGATACTTTCCTGCAAAGAAGATCAGTGGTTCTCCCCCTTGTTCATAGGAAAGCCATTCCACTTGTCCGATATACAACGTATGATCTCCGGCTTCATGCTGCTCGACAACCTCGCATGCCACATAAGCGAGTGCATTTTCAATAAAGGGTAAACCCTCTCTCCAAAAAAATGAGGGAGCCTCCTCCATTGGATGACCGGCAAAATGGCGAGACACCGCTTCCTGGTCATTCTTCAGGATGCTGATCCCATACTTTCGTGTCTTCGGCAACAGTTGATGCATTTTCGCTCTATGATCAATCGACACTAAAACCAGTGGGGGATGTAAGGAAACCGATACGAACCCGTTAGCAGTCATTCCATGGATTTGATCCCCCTCCGATGTCGATACGATCGTGATTCCGGAAGCAAAACGTCCCATCACATTGCGATATTCAATCGGTTCGATCATCCTGATCACCCTTTCATCTCAGATAATTCGGCGGCTACATCCAGGATCCAGTCCTCCTGGCCCGCCACCGCTTTGCGGCGGCCCAGTTCCATCAAAATATTTCTGGGATCCACACCAAACTTCTCACCTGCGTTTTTCGCATGGATAAGAAACGTTGAATATACACCCATACATCCGATCGTCAGCGCGTCCCGGTTGATAATCATCTGGTCATGCATGACCGGATTCACGATATATTCTGCAGCGTCCATAATCTTAAACAAATCGATTCCTGTTTCATAGCCCAGGCGGGATAATACACCTACAAGAACTTCCGTTTGAGTATTCCCCGAGCCCGCGCCCAAACCGCGTGTACTGGTATCTATGTTCAACGCGCCCGCTTTAATTGCTGCAATACTATTGCCGATGGCCAAACCCATATTGTTGTGACCGTGAAAGCCGATCGGAATTTGTAAAACTTTCCTTAATGCGTCTACTCTGTCCGAAACATCATCAGGCATCATGGTTCCTGCCGAGTCCACAATGTACACCGTATCGGCTCCATAAGACTCCATCAATCTAGCCTGTTCTGCCAATTCCTCAGGTGGAAGCATATGCGCCATCATGAGAAACCCTACGGTTTCAAGACCAAGTTCTTTGGCTAGTCCGAAATGCTGCTGTGACACATCAGCCTCAGAACATTGCGTTGCAATGCGCACCATTTCAATTCCGATATCTTTAGCCTGCATTAATTCTTTCTTGGTGCCGACACCGGGAAGGAGTAATGCGGCGATTTTCGCGCGCTTACTCGTTTTTACCGCTTCCTCAATCAACTCCATTTCATCAACGAGCGACACACCGTACTGTATCGTCGAACCGCCCAAACCATCACCATGTGTCACCTCGATGACGGGAACTCCCGCCTCATCCAATGCCTGGACGATCTGCCGCACATTTTCTTTCGTAAATTGATGCCGGACGGCATGGGAACCGTCCCTAAGCGTCGTATCCATAATTCTGATCTTTTGTTCTCCCATTCCTTACCCATCCTTTCGGTCACGAGAATCGAATCTGCATCCGGTTATTCCCGCGCTAACATGTGAATGATATTTTTCGCCAGCATGTCGCCCACCCGTTTCGCGGAGGCAGTCATAATGTCAAGATTGCCTGCAGACGGAGGGAGAAAGTCTCCGGCACCTTCTACTTCCAGCAGTAAAATAACAATATCCTTTTTCCCCTGAGGAGTATCCCGTTTGTCGAATATGGGTTTTCCTCTTAGTGCATAACCAGGTACATATTGCTGGACTTCACGGACGATTAGGTCGATCGAGTGCTGAATCTGATCGCTGTCTCCGTCTTTGTAAGCGAGATATAGCGTATTACGCATAATAATCGACGGTTTGGCAGGATTAAGAATAATAATGGCTTTACCTTTTTCCGCACCGCCGATGACTTCGATCCCCCGGGACGTCGTAAACGTAAACTCATCGATATTTTGCCTCGTTCCGGGTCCGGCCGAACTGCTGGACACTGTCGAAACCATCTCTGCATATTCGACCTTTGCCACTTTGCTCACCGCATAAACGAGCGGGATCGTGGCCTGACCGCCGCAAGTGATCATATTGACATTGTCTTTATCGATATGCTCCGTTAAGTTGACGGACGGAACCACATAGGGGCCAACCGCCGCTGGAGTCAAATCGACTGCGATCTTGCCAGATTCTCTCAACCGTTTGGCGTGGCTGCTGTGCGCTTTTGCGCTTGTCGCATCAAACACGATTTGAATATCCGGATCTTCCAATACGGCGTCAATTCCGTTCGCTGAAACCGGAACACCTTCCGCTTTCGCCCTGGCAAGTCCCTCGGATTGTAGATCAATGCCTGCCATCAGGCCTAATGTCATCTGCTCCGGCTTTTTGAGGATCTTATACATTAAATCAGTGCCGATGTTTCCGGAACCTAAAATAGCAACTTTAACTTGTTTTTCCATTATTTAACATACACCTCCACAGAAGATAGTCCTTCGCCGAATGTCGCCTTATAATGACCAGGCAGAAGATCGAACGCTTTAGTGAAAGAACCGGAGAGAATGATCTGTCCCGCCTTCAAGCTTTCTCCCCACTCGGATAATTTGTTGGCTAACCAAGCAACCGAACGTGCAGGATGCCCTAGTACGGCGGCTCCGGCCGCCGTATCGATGACTTTACCATCCTTTTCAAGTACGAGTCCGATATTTCGCAAATCCATTCGATCCGGCCTCGCCATCGCGCTGCCGAGAACCATCCCCCAGTGCGAACCATTGTCAGCAACCGTGTCCACGATTTTGATTTTCCAATCTTGAATGCGGCTGTCAATCAGTTCAAAGGAAGGTAATACCGCTTTCGTCGACGCCAGAACGTCACCGGACGTAATACACGGTCCCATTAAATCTTTATCAAGTACAAAGGCAATTTCGGCTTCGATGCGTGGAGCGATCATCTCGCTCGCAGCAATGATGGATCCGTTCTCAAAGGAAGATCCCGTAAAAATTACCCCGAAATCCGGTTCGTAAACGCCTAACTGTTGTTGGATGCCTTCGCTCGTCAGCCCGATTTTTTGTCCGATAATACGGCGGCCTCTAACCTGATGCAGATCGGCTAAATGTTTTTGGATCCGGTAAGCATCCTCGACGGTTAGGGAAGGAAATGTTTCCGATAAGGGCGGGATCGCTTGCTTATTCGCCAACGCGTTGAATAAACTTTCAGCGATCATTGGAAGAGAATAATCCCTCATAACGATCAAGATCCTTTTCCGAACGATTCGGTAGGGAATTGGCCCCATGCACTGTAGGCAAATGGGAAATTGTCCCATACCTTATGACTGATCTCATGATCCGCTCTTGGCATTTCTGCGGACAACTCGATCCGATTCCCACTTGGATCCAGGAAATACGTGAACAGGTTTCCCCCCACCCGGTGTCTGCCCGGACCAACCTCGATGGAGTATCCGGCCTGCGCCAGCAAATCGGCGGCCCGTTTCATATCTTCCATACCATTTACCTGAAACGCATAATGGTGCATCGTCGTATGATCCGGCGTCCCAATTACCGCCACATCATGGTGGTAATCGGATGCATGCGACCAGGCTGCAGCCCATACGCCCGGCGCCGGTTCAAACACGTCAGAGATGCTGAAATCGAGGCCGGCTTTCAGAAATTCCACAAAACCTTTTACGTCCTGGGTATTTACGGTGATGTGGTCGGCGTCCAGCAGACCCAGGCCTCTGCTTCCTAAATGATTGACAGTCGGATGAATGTACTTCGGCCTGTCTTCAACAATGACAAGCTCAATTTGATGATTCGAGGGGGACGTGAATCTCAGCGCCGCTTTTTTACCCGGTTCCGGATCCGAAACCCGTTCGCTGGAAACGCCGATTGCGGATAATTTCTTTTCAAAATAAGAGAAATCATCATCGCTTTTCACCTGCAAGGCAAAACGACTTAAACCTGTTCCTCCTTGCTGGATTGCGATGTCGTATGTTTTGTCGGCGCCGCAGCCGAGATAAATCGTGTTATTGTCCTTGGCAATTTCGTGCAGACCAATGATGTCGCGATAAAATTCCAACGATTGCCCCAAATCATTGACTCGAATTGAAGCGTTTGCAAATTTAAAAATCCCCATGGTCAATTCCTCCAATTATTCATGCTCAGGTTTAAATTGTTCCGCAAAACTTACGAGCCCTAGACTTTCCCGGCGGTTGGCGTCTAGACTGTCCAACAGTCTGGAATTCTCGATCAGCAGCATCCTTACATCGGAATCGTTCGGATTGTAATGTCTATGCCAGATCCATGGAGGGGTATAGACAAAATCTCCCTTCGACCACTTCACAACCTGATTTCCAATTTCCGAATAACCTTCACCCTCGAGCACGTAATGGATCGATTCATGTACGTGACGCTGCAAATCTGAACTGCTGTTTGCCGGTATCCGCTGCAAATAGAATTCCATTGATTTGGCCGGAATGTCGACCAAAATTCCGATCTCGGTCGGATTGCCCGTTGCTTTACTGTCAAGCCAGATGGCATCTTCAGGATGAACGACCAAACCATCGGCTGAGATCTCTTGCTTATCACGCTGCTTCAATTTCTTCAAGTTAGCAAGAAATTCATTGAACTTTACTTCCTTGATTGAAAAGTTATCGTTTTTCATTAGATTCCCCCCTGCTTATAAGGACCCTGTCATTTTCCGACTCCTTCTTGGACCGGTTTTTCTAATTCATACGATGCAAGCAGCCTATCAACCAAGGCCAGTGATTCTGACTTGTCGTAAGCGGTATATTGCGTTTGAATCCGCAGGAACATCGGATCGCCTGAGTAGAACCGTTCGTATAATTCGTGACGGGAGCCGAAATCCGAAACAGCGATATCTGCCGCAATTTTGAACAGCTTGATTTTCTCCTCGGCCGTAACGTCGGCACCTCGGTAGTACTTGCGGATATCGCCTGCGATCGGGCTATCAAACACACCGGCATCCGCAGGTTGGTACATCAAGCCGCCGGCAATGGCAAACTGTATAATTTCCCTAACTCTCGGATACCAGCGATTTCCGGAATTACGGATCGCGTACAAAGGTGTAACATTCGGCATATAAATCCCGGCCGAGTTCGGTTGAGCGGTAACTTCGGAAGCTATTACGGCAGCCCGTATCAATTCGATATAAGTCGTTATCTCTCCCATCATGTCTTGCACATGGGGAAACTGATTGGTATTGACCATTTCTGTCGATTTCATCACAAGCCCTGCGAGAAACTGCAGCTTGGCTTGCAATCTAATTGCTGTTTGGTGCCCTGTCATCGCATTGGAGTTTAATTTCCAGATCGTGTTAACCCGTTCAACATCTTGATAGATAAACACCCTCTCCCAGGGGACGAGCACATCGTCGAAGATGACGACGCCGTCCAGCTCGTCAAATTGTGAAGAGAGCGGATGGTCATAGACGGATTTACGTGTAAAAGGCTCGCGTGAAATTAATCGGACGCCCGGCGTATTTAATGGCAAAGCAAACGAAATGGCATATTTGTAATCCTTCTCCGTCGGTTTGCGCAAGTGAAATGGCCATACAAGCATCTCGTCCGCATACGGACCGGCTGTCGCAAGCATTTTTGCCCCGCGGACAATGATTCCCTCATCCGTTTCCTTGACCACACCCAGATACGTAAATTCGTCCGGCTGCTCGGAGGGCGGTTTGGAGCGATCAACCTGCGGATCGATCAGCACGTGTGTCAGATACAGATCATTTTCGCGCACGTGTTCAAAATAATTCCGCACGTTTTCCTCATATGGCCCGAAAAAATCCGAATTCACATACCAGGCTGTTAACATCGCGCTCATAAAATCTGTAGACCGCCCCATCATACCGTACGTTTCTTCCGCCCAATCGCGGTGCATGAGCCGGCGCAAAGCCAGATCTTCCTTTGATTTAGGAACCAGAAAGGAATTGCCGATCCATTCACCGGTATCGGGAGAATTCGATAACATATAGGGCTTCTTCTCAGGTTCCCACTGCGAATCATACAATCGTGCGATCGATTGCACCGCAGGAGCGATGAGAGGATGCGTTGTGGGATCCGTAACCTTTTCCTTGCCTATCCAGGTTTCAGGCGGGTTGTTTTTTAAACGCTCGATGTAATCTATTCCTCTTCTTGCCCCCATGATTAATAACTCCCTTCTCTGATAAATGTGCGATGAATATCGTTAAATTCCCCTGCCTTCTCCCATTGCGGCCAGTGCCCGGCATCTCCAATCACATAGAGCATACTGCCGGGAATCCATGATTTCAGGAGTTGCGCTTCTTCCAGCGTTCCCGTCGGATCGTTATCGGTCCACAGCAGCAATGTCGGAGATTTTATTTGTCCGCACCACTCTGGACCCCAAGCGAAATCTTTGCGGATATCCCAGTCCTGAAGGCACACGATATGATGTACGGCTTTCTTAAACTCTGGCTGGGTATAGATTTTGTAGCGGATGGCTATGAGTTCATCGGTCACGAAACCTTTATCGTGGAACAACCATTCCAGGCGGGTCCGGACATTCTCATACGTTGCTTCCATGACCGCTTTGACCGTTGAATCTTTGACTTGCTTCATGACCTCCAACTTGTTCGTAATATTACCCGGAGTATTCAAAATCAATTTATTAACGAATTCCGGATGATGAGCGGCAGTCCAGGCCGCGACCCAACCGCCTAGCGATTCGCCGGACAGGCTGAAGGTTTCAAGTCCCAGTCCCTTCGCGACGCTAATCAGATGATCGCTTAAATAATCGATCGTGTACGGTCTATCCGGTTTGTCGCTGAATCCGTGGCCAACCATATCATAGGCAATGACCCGGAAGTTCTCGGATAATCCGCTGATGTTTCTGGCGTAAGCTTCAAGGTGTCCACCCGTTCCATGAATGAAGATCAGCGGTTCCCCTTCCCCGGCTTCCAGAATGCGCGTCCGTATACCGTTTGCGTTGATATAGTATTGCCTCAGCGGAGTTCCCACCATCTGTGACCACATGCCAATTTTCTCTCCCATAGTTCACCTCATGAATGTTATACTAGTATCTTAGTTGATGGTAGCATACATCCCTTGTAACTTCAATCACTTTTTTGAGTATTCTTGGTTTTAAAACCTTATTTGCCCATATAAATTTCCCGAACATGGTCCTGCTTTTTCAGTTCGGAGGATCGTCCTGAATCGACAACGCTACCGTTTTGAATCAAATAACCGTAATCGGCGATCTCTAGTGCCAACCACGCGTTCTGCTCCACAAGCAGGATAGACGTTCCCTGATTCGGGAGTTGCTTAAGCGCATCGAAGATCTGCTGAGTGACGATAGGAGCAAGCCCCCAGGAAGGTTCATCCAGTAACAGAATTTTCGGTTTGCTCATCAAACCTCTACCGATGGCAAGCATTTGCTGCTCTCCGCCGCTTAAGGTGCCGGCTAGCTGATCTTTGCGATCAGCTAGCTTGGGAAATATATGGTATACATACTCCATTCTCTCCCGAATTTCGGTGCGGCGTCCGGCGTACAGGTACGCTCCCAATTCCAAGTTTTCTTTGACTTTCATTTTACTGAAAAGCTGCCTTCCCTCCGGCACATGTACAATTCCCAATTTCACGGGCCAATCGCTCGGCGTGCCTATCAATTCCTCGCCATTAAAAGTAATGCTTCCTTTCACGGACGTGAGCAGTCTGGATATCGCTTTCAATGTCGTGCTTTTCCCTGCTCCGTTCGTGCCGATCAGCGTTACAACAGATTTATCCTTCACTTCGAGCGATATATTAAAGAGAACCTGAACTCTTCCATAGGAAGCAGACAAATCGTTGAGTTTAAGCACCTACGGATTCCCTCCCCAAATAAACTTCAATGACTTGAGGGTTTTGGCAAATTTCCCGGGCTATCCCTTCCGCTATCCTTTCCCCGTTATTCAAAACGATGATTTGATCGGAGACTTCCATCACAACGCCCATGTGGTGCTCCACGAGTATTGTCGTAATTCCGAGCTCCCGATTAATTGTCTTGATCGCTTCCCCGAGCCGCAAAGATTCCGCATCGTTCAATCCGGCGGCGGGTTCGTCGAGAAGCATGACTTTCGGTTCGGAGAGCAGCACGCGGGCTACTTCGATTAATCGTTGATAACCAAAGGGCAATGTGGATGCCGGCTGATTGGCAATTTGTTCCAAACCTACGATTTTCAATACTTCCTTCGCCTTTTCCCTAATCCATTTCTCTTCTTTTCTCGAGTTGGGAGTCGAAAATCCACCTGTCCAAAATCCGGATTTTGTGTAGCGATAAGCACCAATCATCACATTATCCAGTACGGTTGCGTCCTTCACGATCGATCCGTTCTGAAAGGTTCTGATGATTCCGAGATGTGCAATCTGAAAAGGGGCTTTACCCGATATTTCACGCCCTTCAAAACGAATCTTTCCGCCCGTCAACGGGAGAAAACCCGTAATCAGATTCAACAGAGTTGTCTTTCCAGAACCATTAGGGCCTATCATTGAAAATATGGTGCCTTTTTTTATGGAGAATGAAACGTTATTGACAGCTTGCAGTCCCCCAAAACGCTTCATAGCATCTTTCACCTCAAGATATGTCATTCGTTTCACCCCCTTGGACGATTCGCTTCTCCGGACTTTTCCCTGTTATCCCCGTTTTGATCCGGTTATAGACCTTAATAAATGCCTGTGATACGCCGTGTTCAACAAAGAGAATGAGAACAATCATGATCAGTCCAAGCATAAACATTCGAGGGATGGCCACGGAATGGGTGAAATCCGAGATGAAGAACCACAGAAGCGAGCCAACGAGCGATCCGATCAGAATCGCTTCGCCGCCCAACAGCATCGCGATTAGCAATTCGATCGAGATGATGACGTTAAACTGCGAAGGCACGATAATACCAAGATAATGACCCATCACCGCTCCTGAGAATGCCGCGAATACGGCGGAGAGCACGAAAAATTGAAGCTTCACTTTCGCCGTTCTTATCCCCATCGCTTCAGCCGTATTTTCACTGCTCTTCAACGTCAACAGTGCGCGCCCAACACGAGACTTCATCAGATTGCTGGAATACCAGAAAAAGATGGCGAACATGGCAACCGCGATATAGTAGTATATCGCGCGATTCGTGATTTCAAAATCTCCCCAACCGATATCGGGAATGCCGATCAATCCTGCCGGCCCACCGGTCCAAGTGTACAGGGTGCTTATAAGCGAAGTAACTGACAATCCGAAAGCCAATGTGCCCAAGGCCAAGTAATACCCCTTCAATCTCAGCAACGGATAACCGACGATCAGTGCAATCAGTGCGGTAACGGCGACTGCAACAAATATGGTGAGAAGAGAAGGCAAACCGAATTTCACCGATAAAACACCGGATATATAGGCTCCAAGACCCATGAAGGCAGCGTTACCAAGCGATATTTGTCCTCCGTAGCTCATTAACAACTGCAATCCCAAGACAGCGCAAGCCATCAGTACAGCTCTTAGAACAAGGTCCAAATCATGATAGATGAAAGGGAGGATCACGGCGAGCAACAGGAGCAAAGTATAAAATACCGTTTTTTCGCGCATTATCTCCCCCCTAAAATGCCCTGAGGCCTAGCCACTAATATAATCAACAAAGCCAAGATACTAACTAACTCATAGAAAAGCGTCGAAATGAGACCTGCAGAGAACGCTTCCAATAGTCCTAAAACCACACCGCCGACCAGCGCGCCATAGATGTGATTGATTCCACCGACAATCGCTGCGGTTAATCCTTTAATCGTTAAGCCCATACCTGCCGCATAAGTGACATAAGATAAAGGGCCGCCTACGATACCAGCCACTGCTCCGAACATAGCACATACAATAAACGCAAGGATCAGCATCTTTTCAACATGAATCCCTACTAATTTTGACCCCGTTTCGTTCTCAGAACAAGCCTCCATGGCCCTCCCGATCGTCGTTCGCGTTAAAAATACGTATAACAGGATGGAGCTTACAATGGCGGCGCCCAACACCCAAATGCTCTGAAACGAGATCGCTGCGTCTTGGAAGTTCAAAACTTTAGGTCCTGGAAACGCCGATAGGGAACGTGGGGTAGGTCCGTAAATCCATTCCAAACTTCCCTCGATGATAAACACCCATCCCACAGTCATTAACAATTTGGATAACATGTCTTTATTCCGGATCGGATGCATCGTTAAACGATGTAAAATGACCATGATTGTACAAACGGCTGCTACGACAAGGGGAATGGAAAACCAACGTGAAACTTCCCAAGAATCGATCATGGTCATCGCTAAGAAAGCGCTTAATACATACAGGTGTCCCTGTGCAATGTTAAGTATTTTGGATATTCGATACACGATGACAAATCCGATACCGACCATTGCGTAAATACCACCCGAAGTCAACGCCGAAAACAGGTATTGGATAAAAAGAGACGAACTCACCGACTTTCACCTCAAATCTGAATATAAGGATTAAGGGAGCTTCCATTTGCCTTGTTTGTTCGTTATGGTCACGATCGTATCGTCTGAATACCCCCACCGGTCATCGGCCGTAAAATTATAAGTCGACTGTACAGCCTGAATATTTTGATTGCCCTGGGAAAGATATTTACGGATTTTCTCGCGATCCGCTCCCACCTGCTTCACTGCCGCAAGTCCGATCAGAATGCTGTCGGCTCCCGCAGAATGAGTCAAACTAGGTTCGTCATCCGGATAGAGCTTCTTAAATGTAAGATAATATTTCTCTAAAAACTTCTTATGAGGATCACTGTCAGGGAGGTCTTTCCATATCATGATTTTGTCACTATAAGTAAAGACTTGACCGTCCGGCACGTCCTTAATCAAATTGAGAAATGCCGGGAAAGCATTGGCTCCGGAAATGCCTATCGGAACTTTTAATCCAACTTGCTGTGATTGGCGAATGACGATGGCAGCTGTTTCTCCGATTCCGTAACTCATGATAAAGTCCGGTTTCTGCTCTTTGATTTTGGATAGCTGCGGAGTGACGTCCAGCGCTTTGGAATCATATCTTTCGCGCGCAACGATTTCAAGCCCTTGGTCTTTATACTGCTTTATCCATCCGTCCATAAAGCTTTCAATCAATTGTCCGGTAACATCGGTGGGGTTGAGCGTAGCCCCTCTCTTCCAACCCTGCTCCAGCGCGAACTTGATGAAAGACTCGCCGCCGGTTATAAAATTGATGGTGGAAGCGACCAGCAAATCTGAGTCTTTTCCCTTGGGTTCATACCCAGCTCCTGATATGACCATGAACGGGATATTCATTTTCCGGGCGACCGGATCCGCAGCAGCCGCTATACTGGAGTTATTCCCGCCCGAAAGAAAAACAATTTCCTCATTGGAGGCTAGCTTTTCTACAATACGTGCAGCATTCTCAGGTCTGCCTGCGTCGTCTTCAACGACAAGTTCAACCGATCGGCCGTTCACGCCGCCTTCATCGTTGATCATCTGGACAGCAACTTTCGATCCCTTGAGCATCATGCTGGCAGGCAGGGCGCCTGGCCCGCTGATATCATGGAATACTCCGATTTTAATGGAACCTTGATCAGCTGCTTGTTCCGCTTCCTTTTTTTCTGTATTCGCAGGTGTATCATGGCCCGGATTGTTTCCACAAGCGGCAATTAGGGTCAACATCAAGATGCAAACACTTAACAAGATCGGCAATTTATTTTTGAACAAGCTCATTTTTATGACCCCCTATTGATTTTATATCAATGTCGAATGCTAGAATCTTAGAATTCCCGAAAAGTGAGCCCTGCAAGTATTTGATTTAGCCTCGCAGAGCCGGCATAATAACAATGCTGTTAACCTCATCATCTTTAATTTCTTTAGCCAATGTCGCCATCGCCAGGTGTGCTTCGTCCAACGGAAAAACTTTCGTCTGCAGCTTATCGAGCGGCAGGCTTCCTGCTTCGATCATGGAGATCGCACGCTTAAACGCCGTATAACTGACGCCATGTCCGCCGATTATGGTGCATGCTTTCATGATGAGCTTGTCACTGACGAAACCTTTGATCTCGGCGTTGTTTTTCAATCCAAGCAGCACGATTGTTCCGTTTTTCGCAATGACTTCAAGGGCTTGAATAACCGATTCAGTGGCATGAGGCGACAAATCGATGACGATATCTACCCCCTTACCGTCCGTAAGCTCCCTGATACGCTGAACCAAATCTTCCTTGTCAACGATAATCGAGTGATCGGCGCCAAGTTCCAGCCCTTTTCTGAGACGCTGTTCATCGAGCTGAATGCCCGCTAAGATCACTTGAGAAGCCCCCATGGCTTTGGCAACCATGCAGCACATCAACCCCCTTAAACCGGCAGCGATTACGAGCACGCGATCGCCATACTTCAGTTTAGGCAGCTCATAAGTCCAATGGATCGCTCCTCCGAGAGCGTTAAACAAAACCGCTTTTTCCGCTGCAACGGTTTTATCTATTTTACGGACCAGCGAATTGGGGTGCAGATACATGTGGGTTGCGTATCCGCCCCATAAATGAGGAGACACTTCGCAGCTTACATACGAATACCCCATCATCGTTTTGTTCCAACCGCTGCAAAGATTGAACTGGCCAACCGTACAATTATCGCAGTGGCGACAAGGAATTAGCGAGTCCACAACGACTCTGTCTCCGATCTTCACGCCCCATCTTTCCGCCGCTTTTTTACCAATCTTTTCAATGATCCCGACCACCTCATGTCCGGGGATGATGGGATATTGAATATTCAATGACTTAATCGCGCCAATGTATTGCTCTGCATCCGTGCCGCATAACCCGCATGCCTCGACACGCACCAAAGCATTCTCAGGATTCACACGCGGTTTTTCGAACTGTTCAAGCTTGATCGTACGAGGTGCGGTGAGTACTGCAGCCGTTACCATCTGTTTCGCCATGTTTATTTCCTTTCCATAACAAATATCTTTTCCATAACAAATTTCCTTTCCATAACAAATATCTTTAAGAAGTCGTTATAACGATCCTAGAGCGGCCGGACAAAATAGCTCGGCAAAGTAGATGTATCCAAAATGACCTCCCGTTTTTCGATTTTGGGAACATTATTCTCAAACACGATCAAATCGTTGTAACGTCCGACGGCAAACAGTTCCGACTTCCCCTCCCTGGACGTTTTATAGATGGAGAAATTTGTATGACAGTGATATTTCTCTCCGTTTGATTTTTCAATCCTAATATTTGCGATCATATGCCTTTGATAGCTGATGTTATATGTCCATATTTGCTTTATGAGTGTCACACGGTCTATAATTTTTCCCTTATGGTTATCCATGATAATGGCTACCGGCAACCCTCTGTCATAGTTTTCCTTGGAATACACATAATAAGAACCGTTATCGGAAAAGAAATCCGGCCACTTGCTAAGTTCACCGTCATCGACTACATGGCAATATTGAAAAAGAAGCTGGTGTATCAATTCCCTTTTCGTTGCATCGATATCCTGAACGTGGATCATTTTCATCCTCCTTAGTAGTAGGGTTTGGATTGATCAGACTTTTATCATGTCACGCCACTTCTTCCAAAATCCTCGAACGGTAACTTCAGCGTGGATGGGGATTTCTTCGGTGCTTGGTTTCAGGATGACGCTTAATCCGTCATGTACGACCGACTTTTGAACGGATTCCAATGCCACGGCATCTTCTAAGGTGATAATGCCCTCGGGGCCGAAAACATTACTGGCCTGTTCGATTCGTAACTTTCTTTGTTCTTCTGAGTCCGATTCTCGAATGAAATAATTGAAATGAACTTCCGTTTTATCGATGCCCCGGGGAATCACATAACGGAAGGCTATCGTATCCAACTGCTGGGATATAACACCGGCCGGAAATATGTTGATGATGTAGCTTTTATCCGCATGCTTCTCAAAAACACTCATATCGTTCAGAACGGTTTTGTCCTGGATCGGAAGTGTTTTATAACTAAATTGACCGCTTCCGTGTTTGTTCGTCAAGCCGACTCCACCCGCCGCAAACATTCGCAGGATCCGGAATGCCGCATGCAGCATGCCCGTGTGATAACCGTCGTATATATTCTCGGAATAAATCTTCCAATTGCAGTTGAACATGACTTTATGACTTCCGATTGGAATAAGCTTGTCGTTACCGGTCGATGCATCCAAACCTTCTGTTATCAATTCCAAATATTCTTCCAGCGGGATCATATCGTCTTTGAATGAGGCGAAAATCAAACCGCGATAAAGCTGAACATTTAATTTTTTGAGGCTAAGCTCTTCCTCGTTAATCCCTTGGGGAATATCTTCTTTATACGGTGCACCGATCATTTTACCGGTTAAATCATAAGTCCATTTATGATACAAGCATTGAAAGTGTTTAGCAGTACCACAATTTGTTCTTTCCACTTCGGCGGAACGATGCGCGCATGTATTGACAAGCACGTTAATCTCATCGTCTTTGTTGTTTCGCACTACGATGATCGGAATATTACCTACCATTGACGTTTTGTAATCGCCTGGATTCGGAATTTCCGACTCATGACCAACGAGATTCCAAACGTAGCCCTGAAATATTTCTTTCATCTCAATTTCGTAAAGTTCTTGGTCTGTGTATACACTTCTGGGAACCCGGCTTATTTCTTCGTCCGGGAACAACAATTTTTGTTTTAACGCTTCACTTACCTTAACCATTCAATCACCCCATCATAAATAGATTCTAGAATCTTAGTATTGTGAAAAAATAAAATGTTTCTTTTGCCTACTCGATAATTAGACAATAAAACAAATAAATGGTTTTGTATGCGTTTACATTTGTCTTTAAGTTTATGGTAAAATAAATCCAATAAAAAGTCAAACTATTTTTAAGCTATTTGTCGTTGTACTGTCAACGCCACGGAACTTCCCTGCGGAAGATAAACCCGTTCCGCAGGCGTCAGCTCGCGCCTGCGAATTCACGTTGAAATGGTGCATGATGAACCGACACCGGATCGTCCTGGTTAGAAACGACCGGAACGCAAGATAGCAAAGATCAACCACATAAACATAAACAGGGCGATCACAAAACCGATCTCGATGATCGGAATCCGCCAAAGCATGGTTTGCGAATGGCTCAGGGCAGCACCGATAATTAGACCGACCATCACAATACTGAGAGAGAGCAGCACAATGCTAAAAGACAACCGATTGCTGATCCGATCCATTTTTTTCATCAAAGCATCCACTTGGGGAGATGCCACCTCGATACGCAGCTTTCCTTGTCGCAGCACCATTGACAACTGTTTTAAGCTTAAAGGAACCTCACTTATCAAATCGAAATACTCAGGCACATCCTCGATCCAGTTCTTCAGCATTTGTCGGGGATCCAGCCGTTCCAAAAACAGCTTTTTCCCGAACGGCTCGGCTACGTCAAAGACGCTGAACGTCGGATCCAGTGCCGACACTACCCCCTCCATGGTCAGTAGTGATTTTCCAAGCAAGGTCAGCTCCGTTGGAATACGAATCTGATGGCGAAACGCTACGGAAAACAAATCATTGACGGCTACGCCCAGACTGATCTGGTTTAACGGCACTTGGTAGTATTTTTCCCGCATTTTGTCGACATCGGCATTCAAGGCGTCCCGATCTACATCGTCAGGAATCATGCCCATATTGGAAATGGCACGAATGACGCCCTTGGAGCTTTGATTCCGCAACGCGATGACAAACGATGCGAACTGCTTCTTCATGCCAGGAGACAACCGTCCCACCATGCCGAAGTCAAGCAAGGCGAGGCTGCCGTCCGGGAGCGCCAGCACATTACCGGGATGGGGATCGCCATGGAAAAAACCTTCAACCAGTACTTGATGAAAAATGGTTGATGCAAAACGTTCCGCAAGCAATCTGCGATCCAAACCCACCCGATCAAGCTGTTCCCGGTCGGACAGCTTGATTCCCTCTATGTAGGCCATGGTTAATACACGCTTCGTGCTGTAATCCCAGTACACAGCCGGCACATGGACATGCTCCAGGGTTTTGCTCTGGGCCGCGAACTTTTCGGCATTCCGCGCCTCTGCTGTGTAATCGATCTCAGCACGCAGCGCCTTGCCGAGCTCGTCGACGATCTCGCGCAAGCGGTAGTTTCGCGCCCACTCCAGACGGCCTTCAGCCAATCTTGCCCAGTCCGCCAGAATGTCCAGATCGGTTTCAATCAGGGACTGAATGTCCGGCCGCTGTACTTTGACCACAACTGCAGTTCCATCTTGTAAGCAGGCTCGATAAACCTGTCCGATCGAGGCTGCGGCCAGAGGTTTATCGGAGAATTGCAGAAACAGGCTTTCGATAGGCGCCCCGAGTTCCTCTTCAAGAATTCTGGAGACTTCCGCGTAGGGAAACGGAGGCACCTTATCCTGGAGACGCTCCAACTCCGCCAGGATATCGGCCGGAACCAAATCGGGACGCGTACTTGCGATTTGGCCCAGCTTCACAAAGGTCGGACCCAATTCCTCCAGCAGCAGACGAATACGCTCCCCGACGCTTTTGGCCTGCAGTTCCTTCCGTTCCTCGCTCCGAAAGAACAGGATCTTCTCGGTCAGTCCCATTTCATGAGACACATACCCAAGACCGTTACGCGCAAAGGCCGTGGCGATCGTCCGATATCGCTGCAATTGTCGAATCCGTTTTCCTGCACTCATTGGCGACCTCCTGTCAGTTCCCGGTATGGTTCTTCCGTTCCAAGGCTTCCAGACGCTGTTCGATCCGTGCGATGTCCTCCCGGGTAGCCAGTCTGTTTTCACCGAGAATGGCATGGACGCGTTCCCGCGCCATCGCTTCCACATGCTGGCGCAGCTCTTCTCCCTTCAGAACGAGCTCATCCACTAAAGCTCTGGATTCCGCCTTGCTCACCTCGCCCTTTTTCACCAGCTCTTCAATCGTCTTCTCTACTTGCTCCTTGCCTGCAACCGCCAAGCCCAGGCCCAACGAGATCGCTTTTCCGATCGTTTCTTTCATTTTACTCACAACTCCTTTTATTTTGTTTTGTTCCTGCTCATTGTGCATGATGTGCGATTTGCCGCTTCAACTCTTCCATGATGCGTTCGGTTGCTTTCTCACCTGCTTCAATACATTCCTGCCATCTCGTAAAATCAAAGGCCGCAATATGTCCGACTTCCGGCCGAATGACCATATCGGCAAGCCGAAGACTGCTGTGCTTTCTTTCGGCGGTCATTAAGCTGTAAGAGCGGTACACAACTTCGACCATATTGCGCGGCGGATTTTTCTCGTGTTCCCGCGTAACATCGACGGCAATGACCAATTGACCCTTTTCCTGGCCCAGCTCTTCCACCGGCAAATTGTTCAACACACCTCCATCAACCAGCATCATTCCATCATGCATAAGAGGAGAAAAGATTCCCGGAAAGGCTGTTGTGGCCCGAAGAGCTGTCAGCAGATCGCCTTGATCGAACACCACTTGCTTGCCTTGCATCAAATCGACGGAGACGGTTTTAAAGCGAATGGGCAAATGCTCAATTAGCAGCGTATTTTTCCCATGCTGTTTCAGCCATTCATTTACCGCCTTAAGCAAACCGTTTCCAGAAATCAATCCCCGCTGGCGAATGCCGACGTCGATCAAGCGGTATTTGGGCGTCGTCTGTATAAAATGCTCCAGCGCATCAGCCGGGATGCCCGCCGCAAATAACCCTCCGACCGCGCCGCCCATACTCGTGCCCGCGATGCAATCTACAGCAATCCCGTGTTTCTCAAACGCCTTCAGCACACCTAGATGAGCGAGCCCTCTGACCGCACCGCCGCCTAAAACCAACCCTACTTTTGCCATGTTGAAACTCCTTTGTATCTGGTTCACACCGCGCTATCCAGCGATGATGATCCTCCCTTGTCGCTTCCCGCATTCCTTGTCGTCTGATCTTTGTCCTTATTGGTTCCTAGAGCGTAGTCAAGGACAGGGTGCGATACACCGTACCAGGCATGCTCATCTTTATAATGATGCAGCAAATGTTTCTTTTTCATCCATCTCCCCCAAGCCGTCCGGGGAGCAATTGGACGATGCGCCGCGTAGTGCATCCATTGATAATAAAGTTGAAAAAGCAATGAACCGGTAACCACGGCCACGACAACTGAAAACTGACGAAACACTAACCATACCATAGGAATGTAGGCGCTATAGATCAATACGTCATAGTAGACCGGACTGAATAAGTATTTCAGTTCTTGCGGGTGCTTATGATGCTCGACATGCCCCCGGTATAGCGCAGGTACGAGTTTGGGAAACTCATGCAACAAATATCGGTGCACGACGTACTCGGCAAAGGCATAGACCAGTGCACCCAAGACGAGCGCGAGGATTGTCACATAACCATCGAATTGAAGGCAAGTTAATAAGATGCCAAGCAGACTCATAACGGCAATTAGTCGTATAACAGGACTGGTGAAAAACTCACGGTAATGGAGCATAATGCGATTCCTCCTTTTGTCATGATCCACGATAATTACCCAAAAGACCAAAAAACTAAGTGAAGAAGTGCGGCCTCTAAGTAAAAGCCTCACTCAGAAAAACAGACAGCATTTCTTTTTCCTCCCCGGAAAGTTCCTCAATCGATTTAAGAAACTGCGAAACAAGCTCCGTAATCTCTAAGCCAAGTTCATCATTCATCGTTTGAATAGCCGTACCCAGAACGGTACCGACAAACATGGTCATCCCCGTTTCTTTACTTGGCGCTTTATGAACAATATGATGAATCAAGGACTCGGTTTTGCCGCCAAGCTTCTTCAGATACATCAGCAGCAAGCCGATGATATACGCACAGAAGTTAATTCTGGTACTTACTTTCGGAATTTCATCCAGCATCTTCCTGATAGACTCGTTGAGACTTCTATTCTTCAAATCCCTTAGTAAGGTTGCAATATGATCAACTGTTTTTTTCCAATCCGCGACATTAAACGTTTCATTCCGGGCTTGCTTGAACAAATCCGAAGCTTTGGTCGTTGGGACAAACACAACCTGGGAGCGTCCGGTTTCTTTCGTATTGACCTCGTAGCTGCGAGAAATAAAACCCAGCTTTTCAATTTCCTTTAGCATATCATAGGCCGTCCATTTGCTGACCCCCAGCGATGTGGCTAACGCCTCATAATGAATGGGCAAATTTGTTTTCTGATACAAATCCATTAATTTATGCAAAAATTGAAGGCGACGTTTCGTAAGCGATACTATAACTCCTGCACCTCCCCAATCCCCATAGAGCTAATGATCTTGTTTTTGGGTTTTTTGTGATTAGATCGTAGCATCGAATTCGTGTATAGTCAAGAACAATTGAAAATAAAAAGTGTTGCAATAAATGCCTTGCATTATTACATATTTTCTTTTTAATCAGCTTGTGTTATATTTCCTACTGTATAGTTTTTGGGTTTTTTGGGTTTAGTTTTTTGGCAACTGATGAATGGATAAGCCAACGAACAGGCATTCGTCAACGATATATCGCACACACGTCCACGGAAACATCCGATCTTACAGCAATTGCCGCAACGGAAGCTTTAAATCGAGCCCAATTATCGCATCAAGAAATTGATCTTATTATTGTGGCGACTTCAACTCCAGATTATACTTTTCCGTCCACTGCTATGCTGGTCAGGGAAAAACTTGAAAGCCGCGCGCCCGCCTTCGACCTGTCAGCAGCCTGCTCGGGATGTGTTTATGCTCTCTCCGTCAGCAGTCAAATGATGAAATCCGGAGCCTACAAAAACGTCCTGGTAATCGGAGCTGACAAGTTATCGAAACTAGTGGATTGGAATGACCGGAACACCGCCGTTCTATTTGGGGATGGGGCAGGCGCCGTCGTACTGCAATCCCGGCCCAACACTTTTCCGTGCTATTCTTTATTGGGTCCGGAATATACTGGTGTGGAACTGCTTCAATCACCTGTTGAAGGACCGATTACGATGCACGGACGGGAAGTTTTCAAGTTTGGGGTTCGAATCATCGAGAATGCCGGCTTCGCGACACCAACATTAGCGTATTAAATATGCCGGCCACCGAGATGTCAGCGGCCGGCATTTATTGTGTGATCGTTTCCCGGTAGTTCAAACAAGTTCTCTTGAATTATAAACTGATCAAATTCATGATGATATGCGCGATCTCCGCGCGTGTCGCATATGCTTTGGGCGCAAACATAGTCGGCATTCTTCCGTTTAACAACCCACGCGCGGTTAAACCCGACACCGCAGCTCTCGCCTCGTCTGCGATCAGGTTGTCATCTTCAAAGGGCGTAGAGGCTACCGCTTCCAGTTGTTTTCCGGTTTTCGTTTCGTAGATATATTTCATAACGACGGCCATCTCTTCACGGGTCAGCGCATCCTTCGGTTCCATGCCGGTTAACCCGCTTTCATCAGTAATGGTTTGTTGTTCAAGTCCGAGCCCCTTTGCCAAATAACCGGTAAACTCGCTGCGAGTGATGCTTTGATTAGGGGCAAAACGGGCATCGTCGATCCCATTCATTATGCCCTTACTGCTTAAGCTGTAAACATCTTTTTGGGCCCAGTGGTCGGATGTAACATCCGCAAATCCGTTCACTTGGATACGGCCTTCTACCTTAGAGCTTATCGTTTCTAGTTTTTTAGCATACGCGATTAGCAATTCAAAATCGGTTAACGCCTCGCTCGCGCCGACGACCGTTTTCGCGTTGCCGAACATGGTGTATTTGTCTCCGCCCGTATACATGTAGTTGGACAAGGCCGCCCTGTACTTCTGCCCTTTGTTAATAGGCTTGCCATTGACCGTTGCCTGCTCGATTCTTTGGCCTACCGTTTTCCCCGGATTGTACGTGTACGACATGCCCGATACCTGTAGAAAACCGCCAGCCAGCTTATCCACTGCGGCGACGCTGTTTTCAAGAGCGGAAAGCAGCATATCCCCGGTCACTTCCGCCACCACGATTTTGTTGTTGAACGGAAGAATCGATTTGGCATCCTTTAATGTGAAATTACCTTGGCCCGCGCTGGCACGAATGCCGCCGCCGTTTGCAAACGCGACATCGGTCTGATAATAATCCCGATAAGCGTCGGAGATGAAGTTGCCGATCGCGGTTTCCTTGAATCTGGACTCGTGGTTGTCCCCATATGGCAGATCGCTGTCCGAATGCGCAATCGTTTTGCCTAGTTCGTCGTCAAGCTTGGTCTGGTATTCCTTCGCGAGGCCAGCAAGCGCTTCGTCTTCCTTAACGGTTTCGTCCACCTTCATGATCTCGTGCGCAAGTGTCAGCTGTCCGTCTGTGCCTTTTCCGATATTTAGTCGGATGATGGATCCCATGTTGCCCTGCGGGGAGAAAATATACCGCTTTGCCGCACCATCGACGTCATAAACGAACGATTTTTCTTCGGCTTCCTCCTCTGTGAACACGACCCGAATATCAGGGATTGCCTGCATCAGCAGCTTATCGTCCTGAACGGGCTCCTGCGTCAGCGCCACAATGAGATCAGGATGCTGTTCCCGTTTCAATTGATCAACCACTGTTTTGGCTGACTCGATAACATCCGACTGCTTCACATCTTCGTCCTGCGTTGTCGTTTGCATCGCACTTGTCAGACCGATGACACCAATACGTATCCCTTGCTTCTCGTAAACTTGATAAGAGGGGACGTGACCGAACGATTTGCCGTCTTTGCCGATCAGGTTGGACGAAATCCATGTAAAATTCGACGCTTTGATCAATTCGAGCGTATTCGCCGAACCCGCATCGAAGTCATGCTGGCCGAAGTTAGCCACATCGATCGGGAAGCGGTTGAACGCCTCCACCATTGGAAACCCTTTGAATATCCCTCCAAACAAGGTGCCGCCGCCGAGATCTCCTCCGAACGCGACGATTTTATCGCCCTTCACACTTTCGATCAACGTTTTGAGACGGGCCACGCCGCCCCGGGTACCGAGCTTGTCCACCACGGGATTGATTTCATGTCCGTCGTTAAAATATAAAAACGACACGGTACTTGCAGCCGGCGTTTCCGCACGGACGATTTTGCCGCTCCCGAACGGCAGGGAAACCACGATGACGGAGAGAAGGATTCCAACGCTAAGCTTTTTTTTCATGTGTACCTTCCTTTTCCCAACTCAAATTTCTGATTTGTTTGATTTAGTTGAATGATTTTATCATTGGTAGTCTACTGTATAACTGTTAACGGAGTGTTTAACCCATATAAAGAACTAGTAAACAAGGCGTTGCTAATTGATAACCCATAAATTAAAAAGCGGCCGCCCAGAACACGAAAATAAGTTCTGGACGGCCACCCCTGTTTTCTAACTTACTTGGTATTCAACTGAATCGGATAATCTTTATTGACAACGATGCGATCGTTAGCGCGGGACATCGTAATCGTATACTTCTCCAGCTTGGGCGCGAGAATGTAGGCGCTGAGATACGGCATATTCCTGTAGTCTTCTGCGCTTCCAAATCCGCTGGCATTTAGCGATTCCATGAGCTCGTTCAGCTTACTCGTGAACGCTTCGTATGCTGCCAAATCCTCCTTATCAAACTTGGCCGTCATATCTTCTTTTTCAGCAATGTCGAACCAGACGCCATCCAAAAATCGTTGATCGGGTGCCTCTTTTCTTATTTTCAAATGCATATATCCTTCCGGATGATACTCGGCGCCTTCAATGACGATATCCCGGTTTTTAAAACGAACCGTTTTGGGGAACGTGTCATCCATCGACAATTCGAAACTGGCGCTTGGTTCGCGTTCAGTAACACGAAGCTCCCCAATGTGCAGATACAACTTACGGACACCCGGATCAAAGAAGACCGATGATGAGAAAGGCAGCTGCTGCTTGCCTTCTTCCAGAATGATACCCGTACCTGACGGGTCGTAACGATACACATTCCCTTTATCGTCCTTTAAGTACGGAGCTGCGTCATCTTCCCTAGGGAAATATAAATCCCATCCCATTTGACCTTTCATAATGACGTTCATCGTCGTCGGCTGGATCGTCAGCTTCTCCAACGTTAGTTCCTTCCAATCCAAATCGCTGAAGGATAGCGTTTGTTTCGGTTCATAAACTTTATTGTGCAGTAGCTTGCTTGGATCAATAGGAACTGTAATCGTGCCCAGTTCCTTCATTTCCGATCGTTTCAACACGCGGTCGAGCGTACTTTTATTAACTTTTAATGTAAGCGGGTCGCCCTTTGCCAGAAACTGTTCAGCGGCTCCATTCTCCAGTTGATATTTATAAGTGTCTTGCCGGATCGGCGTATTGCTGCCATCCGTCGTTCTTGCGATAGAAGAAGCCGTGGTCGAACCGCCTCCGCGCAAATTCCCGGGACTTATGAAGAGATGAACCGGGGTATGATTATCCGACACATCAAATTCATCGGTGCGAATGAACGCTTTAAATAACAGCTCCTCGTCCGTCAAATACATATCACTGATCGTGATCGTTGTTCCGCCTAACTGGGCAGTCACCGGCTCGATCGGAATATACCCATGATTGACGGCCGTTTGAACGCCGTCACGCTCCCTGATTTGCGTCAACCAATCAACGGCGACTTCGAAACCCGGCACCTTTTTTACGAATGAAGCAAACGCTGGTGACAGGGTCACGCCTGCTGAAAAAATAAGGACTAGAATTACAGCAGCCGCAGCGCTTTTGGACATAAAAGGCATCCATCGCAGAAAACGGCGTTTAGTTGCGGCGAGGTCTATTGTATGCTCAAACTCGCCTTTCTCAAAGCGATCCGGCAATTCGTCGACAAATTGATACAGCGAATCCGGAACTCGATCGAAGGCTTGTTCTAAGCTCCGTTTCAGATCATGGTCGCTTTTCATATCTGGACCTCCTTTTCTTGCCGATGGGATACATGAAGCATTTGGCTCAGCTTCAATCTGGCATGATAAAGTCTTGATTTGACCGTTCCTTCTTTAATCTGCAGCAAGGCAGCGATCTCCTCAATTTTGAACTCCTGAAAATAATAGAGCCCTACCACAACCCGGTGCTGCAGATCCAATGACATAACGGACTTAACAAGCCGTTGGGACTGCTCTTTCTTCACAATATCCTCCAATGGTGATACCGACATGTCTTGAATATCAAGCTCGGCGATGTCCTGATTGTTCTTGTGGTTGTGTTCTTTCCTTGCGATGTCTATAGACCGGTTTACAATGACGCGGCTGAACCAGCGCCCTACATGCTGAATGTCTTTCCCCTGCATGATTGAAGAATACATGTCGACCAGCGAATTTTGCACCGCTTCCTCCGCCAAATGCCTTGATTTTAGAATAGCTAAAGCGGACCGGAAGGACCCGGGAATCAACGGATTCACCAAAGTACGGAACGCTTCTTTATTTCCTTGTCGTATTTCATCCAATAACTTTCGCTCGGATTCCAAATCCATACTGTCACTCCTTTCCCTATACTCATTGGCGTAACAAATGGACATTCGGTTCAAAAATTCAACTCATTTCTAGAAAAATTTTTTCATCTGATTCCAAAGATGGTCGGCGGAGACATACGGCTCTCCGGCATTGATCCTTTTGACGATCCGACTTCCGGGCTCATTGATACCTTCCTCCACCGTAAAAAAAAGTTCCATCCCCGCCTTGGCACCTTCCTCCAAGACGACATCATTGTAGGCGCCATAAGGAAAAGCCAACAATTTATGCTGTTTGCCGATTTCCTGTTCAAATCTTTTTTCGAGGAATGACAAATCGCTGAATATCCTTTTCCGATGCTCCTCTTCGGTTTCGGGCCTTTGTCTCTGTTCCAAATACATGCTTGTTGTCAGTGCAGGCTTCTGGGTGCCTGTTCTATCCGCGGAAACGGTCCGGTGTAAATTGTAAGTATGATTGTAGAACCCCATGCCGTAAGCTTTCATTTCACGCATTTGTTCCCAATTCAGATGCATCTCCGCATCGGGGTTAAACAAATCCGATGTCATGCCCACGATAAAATTGAACGCAGGCGCTCCGAATCGTCTCAATATGGGGAATGCCTCGGTATAAAAAGATGTATAGCCGTCATCGAACGTAAGGACTACGGAATTCGGCGGGATGCTTTTCCCATGAAGCATAAATGTAATAAAGTCGTCCATGGAAATGATATGAAATCCGCGATTGTTCAGCATCTGCAAGTGATCCTGGAACTGAGCGGAAGTCACAGTGGACGAGTTGGACTCCCCAGATTTCAAATTTTTGCAAACGTCATGGTACACCAATACGATCGCCTTATCTTCGTAATATATCGCTTTTGCCGAACTCTTCTCCATATCCAAACCCATGGTAGCAGCCATCATTCCAATCAGAACCATACCAAAAATAACATAATTAATCGTTTTCATCACCAAAAACCCTTCATTCTTGGATACGCGCGTTCAATTAATAGGCGTATGAAAAGTCAGAAAGGTTCAAATTGGCGCTGAAAACAAATCCTTTCAGATCAACTAAAGGCTCACCGTATTATACTAAAGGCTACCGATCTCGATTTAAGTCGGTAGCCTTCTCAAAGCCTTATTTTTTAGCATGAATTTCTTCCTTGATTTGTCCAATAATTTGCGGGATACTTTTTGATCCCTGGTCTCCTTCCCCTCGCTTTCTAACAGACACACTATCGGATGAATTTCTCTTAGCGAAGAGGGCAGCCTCACGGCCGCCCCCTTGGAATTAAAGGTATTTCTTTTGTCATTTCCCGATCAGCAGCGATAATATTCCGGCAGCGATCAACGGCCCAACAGGTACGCCTTTTAGAAAGGCCACACCTATTATCGTCCCAATGACGAGACTTGTCACGATCGTAGGGTTGCCGGACATCAAATGAGCGCCGCGTCCGCCTAAATACGCTACCAACACGCCAACTGCGATGGCGGCGATCGATTTCCAATGCAGGAAGGACTGGTAGAGCTCCTTGAAGCTAATCGAGCCGCTGGCCAGAGGCGAAAGAATGCCAATCGTCAGGATTATGATGCCAAGCGAAAGTCCATTCTTCTCAATCCACGGAAAGGCTTGGTGCAAATTGACGACACGAATAAGCAAAAGCACAACGGCAGCAATCGTAATGGAACTGTTGCGGCTGATGACACCAAGCAAAGCCAGCAGAATCAGCATGAACGCTGGCATATCTAGTTGAGGCAACCCGGCCGACCTCCTTCTCGCATTGTTTAGGCTAATAGTTGAATTATAAAGCTTATCGTTTCACGATATCAATAGCCTCCCCTTCCAGAAGTCAAATGATGATAGAAATTCGCCATGAAAAATTGCACCCCTTAGCATGCATCGGATTCACCAAGAGGTTGTCCAATGATTATTCTAAGGGGTGCACTTTAATCTGCCTGCTATTTTTCTCTGCAACCATTGACCTTACTTGCCGGATAGACCGAACAATTTTCCAGCATTTCTGTAGCATATTTTCTCCCGGTCCTCCATGGAGAGATCTATTGAGTTTAGAACCGTGATCGTATCCCGAATATAACCGACCCCTTTTTCGGGATCGAACGGCGAATCCGAGGCAAACAAAACTTTATCGGCGCCATAGAATTCGAGACCGCATAGGGTTGCCGCCCGCGAACCGAAGACGGCGGTGTCCGCATAAAAATCTTTAAAGTAATCAAAAGGACGCCGCTTCAAACCTTTGAGAACGAGCGTTAAATCCTCATCGGAAGTCCGTTTGCCAAGCTGGTCCCACCCGGGTCCTACGCGCCCCTCGAAATAGGGAACCATTGCCCCCATATGATGGGCCAGCAGCTTGAGCTGCGGCAGCCGATCCATGATGCCGGAGAAGACTAGCCGGGCCATGGCCGCACTCGTTTCATAGGGCCACCCGAAAGTCCACCAAATCTCGTATTTCGATTGTCCTCCGTCAGATAGTTTGTTCAGAGCTTACAATAAGTTAAAGCGATTCGCCGACTTTTACATGCTCTTTAATCAGGTTCTGGGCAATCGTCCGGCGAAGGATTTCATCCGTTCCTTCGAACACGCGGTATTTCCGCACGGTTCGGTACCATCGTTCAATCGGCAATTCTTTGGTGACGCCCATTCCGCCATGAATTTGCAGCACACGGTCCACAACCGTATGGACCATATTGGAACCGAACAATTTAGCGATCGAAGCATACTGTCTCCTGGCATCACGCTTTTTTGAGGCCATGTAAGCCGCCTGCAGCACGAGCAGCTTTGAAGCCTCAATTTCGACAGCGGAGTCGGCAATCATCCATTGGATCGCCTGATACTCGGAGATGGCGTTACCGAACGCGACGCGGGCATTCGCATATTCGATACCCATACTGAGCAAACGCTCCGCTGCGCCGACCGACCATGCTCCGATTTTTATCCGTCCCATCGTAATCCAGCTCAATGCAAGCTCGAAGCCATGGCCGAGCTCTCCCAGAATATTCTCTTCAGGCACGCGTACATGCTCAAAAATGAGGGAGGCAACCGCCCAGTCATCCATCGTTTGAATCTGTTCGGACCTCCACCCCATATCGCGGTCGACGAGGAAGCAGGTGACGCCTCCCTTGCCGCCTTTCTCCTTCTCCGTCACGGCGAACACCATGGCAAAATCCGCATAAAGCCCCCGGGAGATAAATACTTTCTCGCCGTTCAACACCCATTCATTGCCTTCTTTCACGGCGGTGGTTTTAATATTGCGAGCGTCGGATCCGGCCCCCGGCTCTGTCAACGCAAAGCAAGCGCGTTTCTCTCCGTTAATGGCGGGGATCAAATAATTCTTCTTCTGTTCTTCATTGCAATTGTACAGGATGTTGTCCGCGTCTCCGCCGAACGTAAACGGTATGAAAGTTTTCGCGAGCTCAATATTGATGATTGTCGTCATGATCGGGTCAAGATCTGCGCCGCCGTACTTCTCAGGCGTATTAATCCCCCAAAACCCGGCCTCTTTCGCCTTCAGTTGGAGCTTTCGAATCTGCTCTTCTGTAATACCGGGCCTGCCCTCCCGGTCATTGCGGAGATAGTCTTGTTCCAGCGGGTACAGTTCCTTCTGGACAAACTCACGAACGGTCCTTTGAACCATTCGCTGTTCTTCATTCAATTCAAATTGCAATTGAGCTTCCTCCATTTCGTAAGATGAATCTCATCGTCATAGAACGTCAACCGGGAAGGCGGGCGCTCCAATATCG
>NZ_BCPS01000071.1:0-9701 GCF_016586185.1 Paenibacillus sp. EPM92 | reverse complement strand
CCCCGTCACGATCGTCATCGTAGCCAGCGTTATCATCAACGGGTGGATGTTTAACGTCACCCACAGATAGCCGTTGACGAACCCGACCAGCGTCGCCGCCGCCACTCCGGCAACCGCCGCCAATACCGGGTGCACCTCTGCATGGACCATCAGCCAAGAGGTCAGTATACTGACCAAGGAGATTTGCGCACCGACCGAGAGGTCAATTCCCCCCGCAATCATGACGAAGCACATCCCGACTGCGACTATCCCCATCATCGAAACCTGACGCAGAATATTGAGCAAATTGTTGATCGTCAAGAATGCTTCCGTCATGGATGAGAACAAGATAAACAATAGCGCCAGCACGATAAATATGCCGTATTTCCTAAAAAATTCGTTCAGTGCCATATCGCCTCTCCTCCGCTTCAATGCTGTGACGCCATGTCCATGATGTGTTCCTGCGCGAACGCTTCCCTTCCCAGCTCCCCGGTCATTCTGCCAATTTGAATTTCCCCTTCGTCAGGAGCGTCGGCTCCGGCAAACATCTCAGCGAGAACACGATTTCGATATCCTGCATGGCTCTCCTCTTTCATCGGGTCTTTACGGCAGGCTTACTTGGGCATAAACGCGTCCGCATTGCTTGCATTGACGATCGTCAGCTTCGAAAGCTGGTCTCTCTCCACGCTCTCGCCGCCGAGCAGCTTCAGGATGTTATCCACGATGATTATCGGGTTCTTGGAAGTCGCCATATCCAGGGTGGTCCGGAGCACGCTTCCCTCTTCCTTCAGCTTCGTTAACATTTCAGGTGTTGCACCGACACCGTTAATGTAAAAATGGCCGGTTGCCTTGCCGTGGGATTTGACAGCCTCATAGGCTCCAAGCGCCTCCGAGTCGTCGATCGTGGCAATGACTTGGATATTCGGATGGGCCGTCAGCAGGTTCTCGGCTACTTTCTGTGAATCTGCCACGGTCAATGCCTCATGCTTCGCTACGATCTTCGCATTCGGCGCGTTTTTCTTGATCGCAGCTTCCAGCGCGACGCCTCGCTCGGTCAGACCGGGGTTATAGGTTGAAATAATGAGCCCGACTTCCGCGTTGCCGCCGAATTTCTCGTTAATCCATTTCGCCGCATCTTCACCTACCGCAGTTCCGACCGCCGTATGATCCGAGTTCACCACGACATCCGCATGCTCGATCCCGAACGATCCCCAGCCGACCACTCTAATCCCGGCATCCTGCGCTTTTTTCAAGGAATCCTCCAGCGGCTTCGGATCGATCGGGAACACGATCATCGCTTGCACTTTGGAGGATACCAGATTTTCAATGTTGTTAATCTGCTTGTTCACGTCCATGCCCGCATTGGCGACCAACAGCTCTCCGCCCTGTTCTTGGACCCGTTTCTTAATGGCGCCGATTTGAGCGATGAAGTACGGGTGCGCTTCATCCGGTACCGCAAAGCCTACTTTTAACGGCGCTTTTTCTTTCGAGCCTTCAGCCTGGTTCGAGGAAGCGCCCGCAGCCGTGTTCGTGTTAGCAGACGAGGTTTCGTTGCCGCCATTCCCATTTCCGTTTCCGCATGCCGACATGACACCCACAAGCAAGATCGCGATGACCGTTGTCAATAAATGTTTCAATGATCTTTGCACCGTAACATCCCCCTTTGTATTGTCCAAATTTTATTTGGCAAATTGGTCGATATTTCCGCCATCGAGAACCGTAAGTTTGGAGAAATAAATTTTATCCACCCGTTCGCCTTTCACGAGCTTCATGATATGGTTCATCGTGACATCAGGCTGTTTCGCCGTCTCCAAGTCGAGCGTTGCCCGGAAGGCGCCGCCTGCCTTCACCTCAGCCAGTGCCTGCGGCGTTCCGTCTGTTCCGTTAATAAAGAATTTGCCATTATCCCGGCCCGCCGCCTTAACCGCCTCTAACGCTCCCAGACCATAGGGGTCCATCATCGTGGCGATCACCTGCAGGTTCGGATTGGCGGTAAGCATGTTCTCCGCTACACCCTGAGCGGCCGCTTGTGTTCTAGCTTCCTGCACGGACACGATTTTGGCGCCCGGCGCATTATTCCGGATCGCTTCCTCCAATGCCTTGGAACGATCGATCAAACTCTGGTTTGCGCTCGAAACGATGAGTCCCACTTCCGCTTTACCGTCCAGCTTCTCGTTGATCCATTTGGCGGCGGTCTCCCCCATCAGTTTGCCGATCTCTTTATGGCTGATGGTTTGGGTGACGTCAACGTACGGCATGTCATCGTTCCCCAGAGCGATAAATTTAACGCCGGCTGCTTGTGCATGCTGAACGGCGGATTCAACGGCTTTCGGTTCCATCGCGTTAATCAGGATGACTTGAACTTTGGATGCCACCATGTTCTCAATGTCGTTGATCTGTTTATTTACATCGTTGTTGGCTCCGAACACGAGAAGTTCACCGTTTTCTGCGGCAAGACGTTCTTCAATGGCCTTGATTAATAAAATAAAGAACGGGTGGGTCGAGTCGGGAATCGTCACTCCAACTTTCAGCTTGGTTCCCTCTGTTGATTTATTTGCCTGCCCACCCGCATCCGTATTTGCCTGATTATTGCTGGCAGCCCCGCCGTTATTTCCGCCTGAAAGGTTCCCGCTGCTGCTGCATGCCGCAACCAGCAGAAGCATAGCGGACAAAAGGATAATCAATGCCGGTTTGATCTTTTTCATATAAAGCCCCCCTAGTTTTTATTGTTAACGCTTACATTTAACTGTCTATCAGTTCATCTTTCGACCGCTTGATTCTTCGCATCAATGACTTTGCTTGTGATAATTGATCGCATGGTACTCGATGTATTCCGCAAGGCCGACTTCCGAATTTTCCCTGCCGATTCCGCTTTGCTTAACGCCGCCAAACGGCATAAGCTTGGCGCCGAGAGGAGACTGTCCATGTCCATTGATAAACGTCATCCCGGCTTCGATTTCTCGGGTGACCCGCAAAGCTCTTTCAAAATCGGAGGACCATACCGAGGAGGCTAATCCATACTCCGTCATATTAGCCATGCGGAGCGCTTCCTCCTCCGAACGATAAGCAATGAGCGGGATCACCGGTCCGAACTGCTCGCAAGTGACGATGTCTTGGCCGGGTTCAACGTCCCCAACAACTGCCGGCTGCAGGAAGTAGCCGTTGTCCCAATTGGCCGGCTCCAGCTTCTGTCCGAGCTCGATGACCTTCGCACCGCTCTGTCTTGCGCCTTCGATCAGTTCTTTAACATACTGGTATTGCAGCTTATTGTTGACCGGCCCAAGGGTTGCATCCGGGTTCAATCCGTGTCCCACTTTATAAGCGTCCACTAGATCGCATGTTCGCCTGTAAAAAGCGTCGTACATCGCCTGCGGCACGTATACCCGCTTAATATCGAAACAGATTTGACCCGAGCGCCAGAAAGCGCCTTGTACAATTTTGGGGACAACCTCATCCAAATCCGCATCATCGAGAACGATGGCCGGATCGTTGCCGCCCAATTCGAAATGAACACCTTTAAGCGAATCCGCCGCACCTTTCATGATATGCTTCGCTGTCTTGCCTCCGCCGGTAAACGTGATTTTGCGGACCAGCGGGTGGGTGGTCAAAGCCGTCCCTACATCGGTGTCCCCATGAATGACGTTAATGACGCCGTCCGGAAATAAGGCCGCCATTTTTCTCAAAGCCCTACTAATACTGATCGGCGCATTCGGGGAAGGTTTGATCACGATCGTATTGCCCGCAAGCACGGCCGGCACCAGCTTTTGCAGCGTCAAGACAAATGGCGCATTCCAAGGCACAATGGCTGCGATCACGCCGATCGGCCTTTTCTCCACGCTTACAAAGCTGACCTCGTCCTCCGCTTGTTTAGATTGGAAGAAAGCTTGCGCGTTCTCAAGCGTCAAATAGATGACATAGGGGGACAGTCCGACTTCCATGGCCGCATCATTCAGAAGCATGCCATTCTCCCGTGTCAGCATTTCCGATAATGAGGAAGTATCTTCTTCCAATAATTTCGCCGCTTGCATGAACAGCGCACTACGTTCCTCCAGAGATGTTTGTCGCCACGATGCGAAAGCCTGGTGCGCCGCCTGAACGGCTTGCTCGACATGCTGAACGGTTCCTTTGGCTACCAGCCCCACTACGTCGGTGTAACGTCCCGGGTCCTTAACCTCGGTATACTGCCCGGTCTCCACATCTTCATTATTGATCAGCAGATGAAGCTTATCGACACCCATGTTCCATGACTCCTTTCTTAATACGAAGCTGAATCTTGCCGAAACCTTGCTTACTGACGGTTGTTCTTGAACCGGGCTCTAAAGAACCGGAACCCGATCGGCGTAAACGTATCAACGGATTTCCGCTTGATCGAAGAAGGCGCTTTCAAAAAAGAAGCCTAGTTCTTCAATCTGCGGTTTCAGGTCTTCTTGGATGACACCCGGTGTAAATTCATTGCACAATCCGATCTTCAATTTAACGACATCCTTTCTACAACTTTTTAATTATTATGAGTTGATTGACTCATTTTATGTTATAATGAAAAAGTATCATGGTTACACGCACGTGTCAATAATCGAAAGCGTTCTTGACGAAAAATTATGCAAAATTAAACGGAGGCAGCTAACATGAAAGACATACATATGAATTCGATTCGGACAATTGATCGGGCGATCGATGTATTACAAGCGTTCAGTGCCAAAAGCACAGCCCTGACTATCGAAGAAATATCGAAAATTTCCAATATTCCCAAAAACACCGTATACCGCATTTTATACACCTTTGAACGCAGAGGACTCGTTCAATTCGATGCCGATGCATTAACCTATCATCCTGGTCTAAGACTTTTGGAATTTTCTATGCTGAAATCTTCCACCCTTGATGTACGGCAAGAGGCAGAGCCTTTCTTGGAAGAGCTTCATTCCCTAACAAACGAAACGGTTTTGATGGCATTGCCGGAGGAAAATGAAATTTTTACGTATTCAAAAAGAAAACGAAAATCATGAAGGCTTAAAAGTAAACACGCTCGTCGGCGTACGCCGTCCTTACTTGTACGGCGTTCTCGGGCAGGCCATTCTGGCGTTTCTTCCGGAAAAACAAATAGAACGCGTTCTAAGCATTCCTCCACAACCACATACGCAGCATACCGTTACGGATGCTGCAAGGATCCGCGAGCGGCTGAAACAAATTAAACGAGAACGCGTTTTTGTTCAATCGAACGAAACCAGCCTCGGCGTCACCGGGATATCCGCGCCTGTTTTCGATATGAACGGCAACGTTGCGGCGGCCATTGCAATCGTCGGTCCCGAAGTTCATCTTCACGATCAACTGGAGGCCATGAGAAACCTTGTCATCGAAACCTCCAATAAAATTTCTTCGAAAATGGGCTGCAGCATGACCGAGACGATCCGCTGAATTGACTGTAAGGAAGGACACCTGTAAAATACAGTCATAATAGTTTTCGGAGGTTTATCATGCGCGAGATCAACATGAGTTCCATCCGTGCCATCGACCGAGCAATCGATGTGCTCGAGGCATTTACCCTTAATAAATCAACATTGACCATTGAGGAATTGTCACAGCTGTCTAAACTGCCTAAAAATACGGCTTATCGAATTTTGTACACGCTTGAACGAAGAGGTTTGATCCAATACGATCCCGAAACTCTAACCTATTCTCCCGGCTTAAGGCTAATCGAGTTTGGTTTGCTCAAAACGTCCATGCTTGACGTCCATCAGGAAGCGGAACCTTTCCTGAACGAGCTCCATCTCCAGACGAATCAAACCGTTCTGATGGCCGTCAGAGAAAATCAGGGACAAGTCTTTTATTCCTTAAAGAAAGAAAATGAAAACTACGAAGGCTTAAAAGTGACGGCGCACGTCGGCGTACGCCGCCCCTTTCTTTACGGGGTACTGGGGCCGGTGTTGCTGGCCTATCAGCCTGACGAAATAATCGAACGCGTTCTGAGTGAGCCAATCGAGCAAATCACACCCTTTACGGTTACGGACAAAGAGCTGGTTCGGCAGCGGCTGCTGCAAATCAGGAAAGATCGTTTCTTTGTAGAATTGAATGAAACGGATATCGGGGTAATCGGCATGTCAGCACCTATATTTGGTCTGGACGGACAAGCTATAGCGGCTATAGGAGTCGTCGGTCCGGAAATTCAGCTGAACGATCGGTTGGAGGAGATCAAACAGCTCATTCAAAGCACGGCCGAGAAAATCTCTTCCCGCATGGGTTACCGACCGGCAGAATAGTGTGGTGTGGATACAGCTAAATTACGCATGAGGTCTCCTTAGAAGCATCGACAACCGCTTGAACGTTCCGGGCAGGTTGCTTTGATCCAAAATGAGCTATGCAACTCAAAATTCATTTCTCGAAATAAAGTACCATGTCCGGGCCGCTTGTGTCAATCACATTGCTCTCAAAATATACAATAAATTTCAACACGGAAAGGACCCTAGCAGGTCCTTTCTATTCGTTATCTGCAGGCAGTCACGGATGGTCATACGGAAATTCCCCTTGTCTGCAAAGCGCTATGTGCTGCGGTTTGCTTCATTATAACCAGGATGTCCATCCGTATTCTCCTCCCCTTTGTAGGTCAAAGAGCGGTCACGCATCGGTCCTCATTCCGATACGACGACAAGCGCATCTAATGCCAATACGCCCTCTCCGTCGGGATATACGATGACCGGGTTAATGTCGATCTCAGCCACTTCCGGCGTCGTTCTCATAAGTTCCGCAACGACCGCCACAACCTTGGCCAGCGCCTTCAAGTCCGAAGGTTTCGCGCCTCGCGCACCGCGAAGGAGCGCGGACGAGCGCAACGTGAGGATTTTCTCCACTATGGCTTCTTCGCTTATATCCGTAGGCATGAAGCATACGTCCTTCAAGATCTCGATCCAGATCCCGCCCAGACCGACCATCACCATCGGGCCCCATTCCGGATCCCTTCGCGCACCGACCACCATTTCAATACCGCGGATTCCCATCTTCTCGACCAGCACGCCCTCCGGCTTCAACCCCGGAAACGCCCGCTGTACATTATCGTGCAACCGGGTCCAGGCTTCGCGCAGCTCAGACTCCTGCCCGATGCCGACAATGACACCGCCGATATCGCTCTTGTGCGCGATTTCGCCGGCTGATATTTTAATGACAACCGGATAACCGATTCTGCCCGCGATTTCGCAAGCTGCCTCCACATCTGCGGCCAGCTCGCCCGCCGGCACCGGAATTCCGGCGGCGGCAAGGTATTGTTTCCCCAGATATTCAGGTAAGGCACCCGTCCCTGGCAGCGGATTCGGCGTTACCGTAACCGTACAGCGGCCCCTGCCCGTTTCGGAGCGGGCGATTCCGGCTTTCGTCACGCAAGCAAGCGCACGGATTGCGCGCTCGGCCGAGCGAAACAACGGTACGCCGGTCGCTTTCATTTCGTCAATCAGCTCATCAGCCAGCTGAGATCCTTCTCCCAACAGGACATACGCGACCGGCTTCCTGGATCCCGATATGGCCGGCAGCGCAGCACGCCCTTTCGCCAGACCTATTCTCGGCGAGCCGGGCAGCACCGCGATCAACAAGCTTCCGACCGCAGCATCCGCAAGAAACGCCTCGGCTGCAGCCGTATACAAACTCATATCCGTCAATGCTTGCGCGGTGATGTCAAGCGGATTCGTGGCCGTCGTGAATTCGGGAAGCACGGGCTTGATTGCTTCGATCGTCGCTTGGGATAGCAGGGGAAGCTCCAGCCCCTCCGCTTGACAGAAGTCAAGGGCGAAGCCTTTGAACGCACCCGAGTCCGTCACAATCGCGGTACCGCGATCGGGCAGGACGGGATAGCAGGTGAGAAACCATGCGACGTCTACCAATTCCTCCATCGTATCCACCATAATGACGCCTTCATGCTCCAGCAGCGTCTGAATGACCGTGTAATCTCCGGCGAGCGAGCCCGTATGCGATTGTGCAGCTTCCCTCGACGCCTCGCTCTTGCCGGGATGCAGCAGTACGATGAATTTCCCCTTCTCTCTGGCCTTCGATGCCAGTTGCAAGAACAGCTGCGGCCGGCGAATATGCTCGACGTACATGGTCACCACCCGGGTCAATGCGTCATCCAGCAAATAGGCCAGATAATCCTCAACGCCGACCGCTGCTTCGTTGCCTGTGGAGATCGCATAGGAGAGCGGTATGCCGCGGGCCTGGCTTGTTTCCCGCAGCGAAGACATCATTCCTCCGCTTTGCGTCAGCACGCACAGGGCCAATTGACCCTCCACCGCGGTAGCCTTCAGACCCGGCGCGAAAGTCAACGGAACACGATCGATAAAATTGGTTAACCCCATGCAATTCGGTCCGGCCACCGCCATCCCGTTCTCGCGAGCGATCTCGGTGATTTGCTGCTGGGCAATCATCCCTTCATCGCCTGCCTCCGCGAACCCTGCGGCAAAAATCATGACGGCACCTGCCTCCCGTCGCGCGCAAGCCCGTACCGCTTCTACCGCCGCCGCTTGAGGAACACACAACACCACGGCGTCGATCCCTTTCGGCAGGTCATCGATGGCCGGCACGCACCGAATCCCGTTCACTTCTTCCCGGTTCCGGCTGACCATGTGAATCTCACCGTCATAGCGAAAGCGCCGCAGGTGGTCTACAACGGCTTCGCCAGGCGATCCCGGCGCAGCCGACACCCCCACGACGGCAATCGAGCGGGGGTGAAGCAGCTTCTCCACGGAGACCGTCGCAGCGGCATTGGCCAGCGGCTTCGAATTAAGACTCACGCTTGTAACCCTCCAGTCCCGGGCGAAACGTCTTATCGTCAAGGAACTGCTTGAGCCCCTGCTGCCGTCCGCGTTCCGGATCAAGCGATATTTGCTGCTGTTGTTTCGCCGCTAAATAATCTTCAGCCGTATCCCATGGCATGTCGCGGGAATATTTATAGCCCATCTTCGCCGCGTTCAGAACAACCGGATTTTTGCTAAGCAGCGTTCTCGCCAGTTCAACCGTCCGCTCCCGCAGTTTTTCTTTCGGCACCGCTTCGTTCACCAAGCCCATTTCCACAGCTTTTACGCCGTTAAACGGTTCGCCGGTCATAATATAATAGAGCGCGTTGCGCTGCCCCATTACCGCGGCAACCGCGCGGGTAACGTTCCCTGCCGGAATGATTCCCCAGTTAATTTCAGACAAACCGAAAGTGGCATCCTCTGCAGCAATGGCCAAATCGCAGGAAATCAGGGGGGTGAAGGCTCCGCCGAAGCACCAGCCGTTCACCATGGCGATTGTCGGCTTGGAGTAGTACATCAGCTTTCGCCACTGCCAATTCGTTGCCGTTCGGCGCACTTTCGCGATCTCGGCTTGCGACTTCCTCTCGGTTTCACGGAAGTATTCTTTAAGATCCATACCGGCCGAGAAGGAATCTCCCGCGCCCGTCAGCACGACGACGCCGCAGCGATCGTCCAGCTCCAATTGCTCCAAAATCTCAACCATCTCTTCGTTCAGCGCCGGACTCATCGCGTTCCGCTTGTGCGGACGGTTCAAGATCACCCAGGCAATACCGTCCTCAAATTCAACCTTCACGTTCTCTCCACCAATTGCTCCTTGATCCTTCACGGGTTGGTTTTCTTCCTGCATCGACATGTAAGATATCCCTCTTTTCAATAGATTTCGATCAATGGTTAGTGGAATTTGGTTACCACGAAAGCTCCCGTTGCTTTAAGGTTGCCTCCGTTGATTATCCC
>NZ_BCPS01000070.1:0-82299 GCF_016586185.1 Paenibacillus sp. EPM92 | reverse complement strand
CCCTGTCACGATCGTCATCGTAGCCAGCGTTATCATCAACGGGTGGATGTTTAACGTCACCCACAGATAGCCGTTGACGAACCCGACCAACGTCGCCGCCGCCACTCCGGCAACCGCCGCCAATACCGGGTGCACCTCTGCATGGACCATCAGCCAAGAGGTCAGTATACTGACCAAGGAGATTTGCGCACCGACCGAGAGGTCAATTCCCCCCGCAATCATGACGAAGCACATCCCGACTGCGACTATCCCCATCATCGAAACCTGACGCAGAATATTGAGCAAATTGTTGATCGTCAAGAATGCTTCCGTCATGGATGAAAACAAGATAAACAATAGCGCCAGCACGATAAATATGCCGTATTTCCTAAAAAATTCGTTCAGTGCCATATCGCATCTCCTCCGCTTCAATGCTGTGACGCCATGTCCATGATGTGTTCCTGCGCGAACGCTTCCCTTCCCAGCTCCCCGGTCATTCTGCCGCTGGAGAGGACGATCACCCGATCCGACATCCCCAGCAGCTCCTCCATATCGGACGAAATCATGATGATGCCGACTCCGCTTTCCGCCAGGCTGCACATCAGTTTATAAATTTCCTGTTTGGCCCCGACGTCGATCCCTCGTGTCGGCTCATCAAAGATCAGCACTTTGCAATCCCTGGCCAGCCACTTGGCGAGCACCACCTTTTGTTGGTTGCCGCCGCTCAAATGATTCACTTTCTGCTCTAAGGTAGGGGTTCGGATCGATAAGGTGTTCTTGAAGCTTTCCGCCTGCCCCAGCTCTTCTTTCGTCTTGACCACCCCAAACCGCGACAGAAACTTCAAGCTGGGCAGCGTAATATTCCGTTTCACCGTGCTTCTCAGGATGACCCCCTGCTGCTTCCGGTCCTCCGGGATCAGTCCCATTCCTAACCGGATCGCATCTTGCGGAGATCTCACGTTCACCTTCTGCCCCTCGAACACAATGTCGCCCGTGTGGGCGGGATCCGCCCCGAACAACGCCCTCGCCAGCTCCGTCCGTCCGGCGCCTACCAAGCCGGAAAACCCGAGAATTTCACCCTTCTTCAACTGGAAGGAAATATGCTCAAAGCCGTTGCCGCTTAAACGATTGACCTCGAGCAGCGTTTGCTGCGGCTTTATGCTGCGGGACGGATACGTTTCCTTCAGCTCCCGGCCGACCATCAGACTGACCAGCTCCTGGCGGTTCGTCGCTTGGGTTGCTTGGGTCGAAACGTACCGGCCATCCCTCATGACCGTTATGCGGTCGGAGATTTCGAACAACTCTTCCATCCGGTGCGAAATATAAATGATGGTGACGCCCTTCTCTTTGAGCACGCGCACGATCTTGAACATCGCTTCCACTTCGTTGATGGTCAACGGGGCGGAAGGTTCGTCCATGACCAGGATTTTGACGTCTTTGGAAATCGCTTTGGCAATTTCAACAATCTGCTGCTGGGCCGGGGACATGTCCCGTACAAGACGGCGCGGGTCCAATTGGATCTGGAGGCTGTCGAGCAGCTCCTTCGTCTTGTTGACCATCGCTTTCTTGTCAACCAGCCAGCCGTTGCCGATGAAATCGCCCAAAAATATATTTTCCGCAGCCGACAGCGTCGGGATCAGATTGAATTCCTGGTAGATCACCTGGATCCCCAGTTGCTTCGCCAGACGGGGCGTCATCTCTTTGTAGCACTCCCCGCCGATTTGAATTTCCCCTTCGTCAGGAGCGTGGGCTCCGGCAAGCACCTTAATTAAGGTAGACTTGCCCGCCCCATTCTCTCCCAGAAGCGCATGTACCTCTCCCCGCACAAAGTCAACCGAGACATCGTTCAGCGCCAGGACGCCAGGAAAACTTTTGGATATCTTCCTCAGCGAGAACACGATTTCGTTATCCTGCATGGCTCTCCTCTTTCATTGGGTTTTTACGGCCGGCTTACTTGGGCATAAACGCGTCCGCATGGCTTGCATTCACAATCGTCAGCTTCCCTGCATCAGCCAATGGATTGCGCTTCAGGTTTTATCCCTCGGCATGAAGCGCTTGGCTTCTAATCGTCGATCGATTACGGCGCATCGCCGATTCCTTGTTCGCGGATGCTCGCGATCATCGCCGAACGAAGCAGCCACTGTCTGGCGCGGACCGGATCGTTAGCGAGCTCGGCCATCTCCCGCTGCAGCTTTATACGATGTTCCGGATCCGTTTCTTTCACAACTTGGGTATTTTTCTCGCTGATGCTTTTGACATATTCGACCGCCACACGCCGGCGCGCGTCACTGTACTTGTCCAACTCGGCTTTCCGATCGGCACCGTTAACGATTCGGATAAGCCTGATACTCAAGTCTACCGCATCGTGGATGCCGCTGTTCAATCCCAATCCGCCCATCGGGCTGTTCAGATGAGCCGCATCCCCGAGCAGAATCGCTCTTCCTTCATAAAAATTCTCCGCGACGCGTTGATGGATGCGATACAGCGTATTTTCAACGACGGGGAAGTGATCCGTTGTATGTAAGGCTTCCCGCATCGTTCGCTGGATGTTATCCATATTGAGCGCGACCTCATCCGGTATTTCGGGAGGCACGGGATACAGGAAGCGCCATGCTTCCGGTACGCGAAGCATGAACAAGAATTGTTCCGGATCGGAAATGTAATTGACATACGCCAAGCCCGGAATGTACTGATCGAGTGCGTTAGGCGTACCTACCAGCAGCCAGCGTTCTTCAAACGTATATCCGTCGAATGCGAAGCCAAGCGTTTTGCGGACCACGCTTCTTGCTCCATCCGCACCAAGGAGATACGGCGTTTGAAGCTGTTCCATTCCGTTTGGCGTCTTGACCGAAACTGTGACAACGCTTTCATTTTGGGTAAAGCCTGTAATCTCGGCCTCGAACCTCAATTCGGCATTCGCGCGCTTCTTCAGTTTCTCGAACAATAACTGTACGTATGTCGCCTGCGAGCATTGCAGACGGAACGGATATTTCGTATCATCCTTGAGCAGATTGAAATCAAATTCCGCATACAAGCCGTTTTTCCGATCCCGGTATTGCACTTTCTCACTTAGCAATCCACGGCTCATTAATTCTTCAACGATTCCGTACGGTTCCAGCAGCTCAAGCGTTCCTGCATGGAATGTAGAAGCCCGCCATTCCCGGCTTGGCGCATTGCTTTTCTCTACGACGATGACCGGCAATCCCGCTTGAGTTAAAATGGTGGCGGCCGTTAATCCGACTGGCCCTGCGCCGACAATCACAATTGGATGTTGCGACACGTGGAATCGCTCCCTTCTAGTTCTTTATCATTCCATTTCATCTATTAAAGAATCGGTTCAAAAACCTCTTGTATTTGTTGGTGCCCGTCATGCTCCTGGAGTTCTTCGGCTCTTTCGAACTGAAATGCTTCCATAATCGGCAGATCGTTGGTGGAGAACAGGAGCGCTTCTTCTTCATCCGAAGTATTCACATGCTCGTGCCATGTCCAGGAAGGGATAACGAAGAAGTCTCCTTCCGACCAGTCGAACCTCACACCGTTCATCACGGTGTAGCCTTTTCCTTTGAACGCATGGTACACGCAGCTGTGTACATGACGGTGGGCTTTCCCGCGAAACTTCAGAGGAAGCTTCTGCATGCGGGCGCCGATGCGGTCGTTGGCGTCCTTGCCCGTCGACGGGTTGATATATTCCACCGCATAGCCTTCGATCGGGTCCGGATCGAACCGGCTTAATCCTTCCAATCCCCGACTGGTTTGCTCCCACTTGTAACGGCCTAACGGCGCGATTTGCGGAGTACGGTCGGACACCGGGCGGACCATGCCCCCCTCATAGCGCTGCGCGCTATAATCGTCCGGGACTTGCAACGGCTGCTGCTTGTCGGGATGAAATTCCGTGAAGCACACATTCATGTACATGGTGAAGGGCGTATCCAGGCAATCCATCCAGAGCACCGTTTCATCGCCTTGGTTCGCATGATCGTGCCAGGCCCATGTCGGCGTGATCAGATAGTCGCCTGGTTCAAACGGGATTTTCTCCCCATCCACCCTTCCTTCGGCCCCGCGTCCTTTCATAATAAACCGCAAGGCCGTCGTCGTGTGCCGATGTGCCGGCGCAATCTCCCCGGGCTTCACGGCCTGAACCGCCGCATACAGCGTTTGGGTAGCTCCTCCCCAGCCCAAAGGCTGCAAATCCTTCATACCTGGATTGATCAGGAAAACCGCCCTGCGTTCCACCGCGCCTCCGACCTCCATCAATCTCGCCGCTTCTTCCAGATGCCTTTCGATATGCGCTTTCTTCCACAAATAAGGAATCGGCTTCGCTTTCGGCTCAATCGTATTTAAGGCATGGATCGACGACCACAGCGGCCCCAGGTTTTCGCTCTGCAATTTCGCATCAAATGCTTTAAGCTCATCTGATTCTTTCATCCCGTCACCTCCGTTACTTGTAATCGACAGAAACCGAAAATTCGCCGATCCGGTCGATTTGAATCCGGACCTTGTTGCCTTTCTCGATAGGACCGACCCCTTCGGGCGTTCCCGTTGTAAGAATGTCCCCCGGCTCCAGTGTCATCGCTGCCGATGCCGCTTCAAAAAACTTGTAGCAATCGTATATCAAGTCCTTGGTATTCGCCGACTGCCGGAGCTCCTCATCCACCCATAAGCGAAATCCGAGCTCATTAGGATTCCCGATTTCATCCGACGTTACAATCCAGGGCCCGATCGGCGTAAATGTATCAAAGGATTTGCGCCATGGGCGGTCTTCCTTGCCTCTGACCGTGATGTCCATCAGGGCGAAATAGCCGAATATGTACTTATAGGCTTCCGATGCGGGCACATCCTTCGCTCTCTTGCCGACGACGAACGCCAGCTCCGCTTCGTGGTCCGTCCTGCGGTCTTTAAACGGCAATTTGACGGTATCCTCGGGACCGATGATTGAAGAAGGCGCTTTCAAAAAGAAGCCTAGTTTTTCAATCGTGTACTCCGCGTTATTGAATTGCTCGTTCATTTCATCCTGGTGAAGATAATAATTCACCGGCGCCGCCACGATTTTCGTTGGATTCGGAACGGGAGGGCGTAATTTCACTTGGTGCAATGCGTACGAATCGGCGTATGCCAGCCCCCGATCAATGGCGGATTTGAAATATTCAAATCGCACAATCAAATTTACAAGGGATTCCTGCGGTTTAGCCGCATCCCAGGGAACGATACCGCTAACATCCAGTACGCGATCATCCTTTACTACTCCAGGTATATAGTCATTGAATAGAACAATTTTCACTTCATAACATCCCCTCATTTTTTGAGTTGTATTACTCATTTTAATTCTATATGATATAAGTTAACATGGTTGCCTGTAGGTGTCAATAATCCCACAGGCTAAATCATGCAATATTATCCATGATCATCGGGGGTTTTTAACATGAGGGACATTAATATGAACTCCATCCAAACCATTGACCGGGCGATCGATGTGCTACAGGCGTTCAGTGCCGGAAACACTTCGCTTACGATCGAAGAAATTTCGGCAATTGCCCATCTGCCCAAAAATACGGTTTATCGCATTTTATATACCCTTGCACGCAGAGGGTTAGTCCAATTTGACGCCACTTCGTTAACCTATCAACCTGGTTTGCGGCTTTTGGAATTTTCGATGCTTAAATCTTCCACCCTTGACGTACGGCAAGAGGCGGAGCCGTTCTTGGATGAGCTTCACCTTCGAACGAAGCAAACCATCCTGATGGCTTTACCGGAGAAGGAAGAAATTTTTTACGTTTATAAACGAGAAAATGAAAATTATGAAGGCTTAAGTGTAGGTACGCTCGTCGGGCTGCGTCGGCCGTATTTGTACGGCGTTCTGGGCCAGGCGGTGCTGGCTTTTTTCCCCGAGTCTCGAATTGACCATATTTTGTCCCTGCCTGCTAAAGCATACACCAAGCACACGGTTACAGATCCCGTTCTCTTACGTGAGCGATTGCAGCAAATCAGGCGGGACCGGGTATTTGCCAGCTCCCATGAAACCAATCTGGGAGTGACGGGCATAGCCGCACCCATATTTGATATACATGGTTATCCCATCGCCGCAATTGGCGTCGTTGGACCTGAAGTTCACCTTATTGAGCAATTGGCAAATATCAAGCAACTCGTCATTGAAGCTTCCAACAACATTTCTTCCAGAATGGGTTACCGTCTTGACGAGATCACGGATTAGCAGCAAACCCATTCCCTCTATATTCAACACCATTGTGTCTGATAAATAGTGCAAGCTGGAGATGACGCCCCTCCCGGGCGTACCGCAAGAAGCCCTGCATAGGTGCAGGGCTTCTTTAGCTTGAACAAACGCAGGTGCTGAGTCTCTGATTAGAACGGGAATTTGCGATATTGTTGTTGAATCGAAACCCATTTGGTAATCGTAAATTCGTCGATGATCCACGGATTCCCGAATCTGCCGCTTCCGCTCGACTTGTTGCCGCCGAAAGGAATCGTCGGGCTATCGTTAACCGTCTGGTCGTTGATATGCGTCATGCCGCTCTCGATTTGCATCGCAAACGCTTCGCCTTTGGCCAAATCAGAAGTGAAGATCGAAGAACTTAACCCGTACTCGGTTTCGCTTGCCATTCGAACCGCTTCTTCATCCGTATCGGCCTTGACAATCGTCGCGATCGGCGCAAACAGCTCGGTTTGTGCCAGCCGGCTCGTGTTATCCACACCCGTAAACACATAAGGCGTCAGCACATTGCCTTCCCTCTTGCCTTCAAGCGCAATAGTCACGCCTTCCTGCTTGGCCGATTCGATGACGTTGACCGCTTTCTGCAGCTGGCGTTCATTAACAAGCGGTCCGATTACGGTCTTCGGATCTCTTGGATCGCCGCAGGGAAGAGCCTTCGCCCGCTCGACAAACTTTTGCACAAACTCATCATGCTTGTCTTTATGCACGATGAAACGATTAATAATCATACATATTTGTCCTTGATGAATGAACTTTCCGAACACTGCGGCATCAACCGCACGATCGACATCGGCATCCGACAGTACGACAAACGGGCTGTTTCCGCCCAGCTCGAGAATGACGCGCTTTAAGTTTTTACCGGCAATTTCGCCGATATGTTTGCCGACCGCCGTAGAGCCGGTGAAGCTGATCAAACCGGCGTGCGGGTTCGTCAGCATCTCGTCGCCGATCTCCGTAATATCCGTCAGAATCACGTTGAAGACGCCTCTCGGCAGACCCGCATATTCGAACGCCTTGGCAATAATCGAACCGCCCGTTAAGCCGACTTGAATATCAGGCTTATGCACTACGCTGTTCCCCAGGGCGATAGCAGGCGCGATCGTTCTCATGGACAAATTCATCGGGAAATTGAATGGGGAGATCGATGCGACCACGCCCAGCGGAAGGCGGCGAACCCGGTTCACCTTGCCCGGAACAGCCGACGGAATATCCTGCACTTTATCAATGGCATCGGCGTAATTGACGGCCTCCTCCAACACTTCCAGCGCAAGATGCACTTCTACGTTGGCTTTTAAGATTGTTCCGCCCGTTTCACGGACAATGACGTTGACAATCGCATCATGGTTGGCGTGCAAATATTCCGCAGCTTTATGAATGACCGCCTTGCGTTCCTCAACGGATGATTGGGCCCATTCCCGCTGCGCCTTTCTTGCAATCTCAAACGTTTCCTGCAGTTGTTTAGCTGTCGCGAGCCGCACGGTCGTCACAACCGAATTGTCGTAAGGATTCGTAATATCGTAAGTCCTTTCGCTTAAACCTTCCCGCCATTCTCCGTTGATATAGCTTTTGTTAAGATCCTCATATCGCGTTACAGGAATCTTTTCCTCTGGAATCGCCATCGATATTACCCCTTTGCACGTTGGTTTTATGATAATAAATGTGTTTCCGCGTCTGACAGGCCTTATTCGCTTCAGCGCTGACCGGTCACAGGGTGCGGATAATGGAATGCCATCACATCCGTATCCGGCCAGAGAACAGGAGTCGGCACGATCAATTCATCCGGACCGACCGGGTTTTCCGGGAAAGTCGTCGAGAACATCGGGTATAATCCCGGTGGAGTATGCGCCCAGCCTTTATCGAAATCGGCGTGCCACAATCCGCGGTAGTTCAATACTTTGATTTTCCAAACGCCCTGTTCCTTTACATATTCATTCTCGTAGATTCCTCCTTCCCACCATTGTCTGGTTTCACCCTCTGCAAGCTCGTGACGTCCCGCTTGCATCAGGCAGCGGAATCTTCCTTTGGCCGTTTGCCGATCCGGGGAGACTTCCACGATGTCCTGCATCATGGGATGATCGAGAAGAAAACCGTATACAGGTCCGTTATTGCCGTTAGTGAAATTTTTCTGGAACCGTTCGACATAGAGCCGGCGCGCTCCCTCTTTACCTTTGAAAATGCCGCCCATGAAGTGAACCTCTCCGTCTTCTGCAAAGAGATCCACCACTTCGTTGTACAGACACTTATCGATATAATAGCCGTATTTATGATGCAAATGCCTGATCGCCTGCGTATCTTCCAGTAAACCAACTTGATTCGTTAATTGCTCGATCTTTTTCTCCAAAGTGGCAATGTGCTCATTCGAGTTTAATGCAAGTTCTCCCATAGTAGTAACTCCTCCATTTATATTCAATATTGGTGAATCTATGAATCAGACAGCTGCTTTCGCCGTATTGAGCTGGGAATCCGGCACCCAGTTCCCATGCAGGCCTTGACGGAGCCGCAGCGGCAAACGCACCGTGGCGATCGGGCCGTCATCGATATGCTGGGCGTCAAGAATAACCAAATCCGAACGCATCTCTTCATGCCGATTAACTAACGCGATAAGGTACCCTTCACCTTCGGGAGCATGATCCGATTTCGGAATAAAGGTAGATTCCTGGATCGTGGAAGTCGGCCCCGCAAAGAAGATTTTCTCCTTGCCGGTGGAAAAGTCGATATGACCCAAACAATTGATGAACATCCCCGAAATGCTGCCACCGCGCTTGGAATCATAAGGTTTCGATAAATCCGTCACACACATGAAGCCGTGGCGGTAAGACTCCATCGCATAGCGGTCATCGATGCGCGGGAAATCCCCGATCATATTACCCAGCTGCTTATGTTCGAACGTATTGTTGCCGGATTCGAAATCGATTGTCCAGCGGGTGACGCGGGAATCCGCCTTCTCCCGGTCGAATGCCGCGCCGTGGATATCCGGGAAGAACGGGAACATGTTGCCTTCGGCAACCGGCATGTCGATATGTATCTTGGAGCCTACGTTGAAGGCGTTCATGACGTGGGATGCGAATTGATTCGGTCCTTTAAACCAACGAATGTCGCGGGCTTCGCCTCTGCGCGGGATGACTCCAAGATAGATGTCCTTCGTGCCGTCCCAACCGAAAGTCGGTTTTCCTTCTCTTGCCCGTTCCAGACTGCTTACGATCGGCACAACCGGGAAAATGACATAATCACGGGTCACACCGAAATCATGCTGCATGGCGGCATATGGCATTTTAAACCAGACCTCGTGAACAATTTCCCCCTTAGGGCTGATCACATAGTACGTGATATCATCCGTGTCGATGCCCTTGGAGGCATAACCGAACGCTATCATTTCCCCCGTCTGGGGATCCAGCTTCGGATGCGCCGTGAATGTCTCGCTCGTCATTTTACCTTCGTAATCGTAATAGCCCTGCGATTCGAGCGTGAACGGATCCATAACGATCGGCGGACTGTCTTCCTTAAGCGCAAGCAGTTTCCCGGCATGAAAAACAATGTTCGTATTAGCTGTTCCTCTAATCTGCCCCTGTACGCTCGGATCGTCGAAAAACGGGTTCCGGTAGGCGCCGAACAAAGCGCGCTGCGCCTTGCGTTCCAGTTCGAACTTATCAGTGCGAACATACCGGGACTTGTAGTCGACACGGCCGTTCTGAAACCGGAACATGCTTACCATGCCGTCTCCGTTGAAGTAAATGTCATGGCCGAGTAAAGGCGGGTATTGCGGGTCGGGCCCGACCCGGTAGAAAGCCCCGTTGATGTCGGCCGGAATGTCGCCATCCACTTCCACGTCGTAAATATCAACTTCCATCCGGCTTGGCGTATTGAAGCCTGTGTAAATGGGCAAGTCAGGAAATTTATTCATTTCCATTACCTTCTTTCATTTCTTATTAAAGCGGGTACAAATATGGAAATCAGCTGGTTTTATGATAATTAATCGCATGATACTCGATGAATTCATGAAGGCCGAGCTCAGAATTTTCTCTGCCGATTCCGCTTTGTTTAACACCGCCAAACGGCATTTGCTCATAGCCGAGATGGGATTGGCCGCTCCCGTTAATGAACGTCATACCGGCTTCAATCTCTCTCGCAATTTTCAGGCCGCGTTCAAAATCGGCAGTCCATACGGAGGAACCCAGACCGTACTCGGTCATATTGGCCCAACGGATTGCTTCTTCTTCCGAACGATAGGAGATTAACGGCATGATCGGACCGAATTGCTCGCATGTGACAATTTCTTGCGATGGCTCCACATCACGGACGATTGCCGGATGCAAGTAATAGCCGTTGTCCCAGTTATCAGGCTCCAGCTTCTCACCCAACTCCACAATCTTGGCGCTGCTTTGTTTGATTCTTTCAACAAGCGCTTTGACGAAGTCGTATTGAACTTTGTTGTTCAACGGTGCGAAAGTGGCGCTCGGATCCAAGCCATGCCCGATCTTATACTGATCGACCAGATCACACATTTTGGTATAGAAAGAATCATACATCTTCTCCGGAATATAGATTCTTTTAGTGGCGAAACATACTTGGCCCGAACGGCGGAATGCGCTGACCATAATTTTGGGAATGATGTCGTCCAGGTCCGCATCATCGAGTACGATTGCCGGATCGTTTCCGCCCAGTTCGAAGTGCACGCCTTTAAGAGATTCCGCTGCATCCTTCATGATGAACTTTGCGATCTTGCCGCCGCCTGTAAATGATATTTTACGTACAAGCGGATGCTTCGTTAAGGCAGAGCCGACGTCCCCGTCTCCGTGAATAACATTGAGGACGCCGGCAGGGAGCAGGGCTGCGATTTTTTTCATAATTATACTTACGCCCATCGGAGCATTCGGCGAAGGCTTCATGACGAGTGTGTTGCCGGTTACGATTGCCGGTGCGATTTTTTGGATCGTTAACACCATCGGCGCATTCCAAGGCACGATTCCCGCTATGACACCGATTGGCCTTTTCTCCACGCTCACCCAGCTGGTTTCGTCCTCCGCCTGTTTGGGATTGAAGAAAGATTCCGCGTTTTTGATCGTGGCATGAACCGCATGGATAGCCATATTCATTTCACCTAAGGATGTAGACAACAGAACCCCGTTCTCTCTCGATAACGTCTCGGCCAGAGATTGGCTTTCATCCTCCAGAAGCTTCGCGATTCGAGACAAAACATCCAGGCGTTCCTCAAGCGCAGACTTGCGCCATGACAAGAAGGCTTGATGTGCGGCGTTCACGGCTTGCTCTACGTGCTGCACGGTTCCGATCGCTACTTGTCCCACGACATCTGTAAGTCGGCCCGGATCCCGAACCTCGGAATAACGCTCGGTTGGTACATCTTCATGATTAATGTGCAAATCGATTTTCATGACACTCATCAATAAACACTTCCCCTTTCCCCACCCTTGAAATAGCCGACGCATGTAGGCGCTTTCAGGAAAATGTTCATCCTGATCCCGCCCTTGTCACCTCGACGTGCAGCTTTAGCCATGCATTGAAATCCGGGTAAAGTAAAAGTAGTTGCTGCAACTTTCGATCGCTTTAAAATAATGAGCTGATTGACTCATTTTACTCCCCAAAACTAAAGTAACATGTTTGGAAGTATGTGTCAATCACATTTGATTTCAGAAGTTGTTGTTGTTCCATCCTTTAAAATGGACACGTTTCCTGTAAAGCGACGTCTATGCCCCGTTGATTCGTCCTTGGTCGCAGCGTGAATACAACCTCGGTGAATCCCCCTAACGGCAGAGCGAATTTGATCGGTTATTCCTCTACATAAGATGCTATAGCCTGCTTCACGCGTGCATTAGACAAGCGCAAAAAATTGCACAAAATACGGATTTCGTGCAACTTCTGTTATAATCAAAGAAAAGGCGCAACTCCCGCTACCCTATACCATGGACAAGCAGGCGCAGACAGGTGGCAGATGACTTTGCAGAGTAAGAAATACGACATCATGGAGCAATACGAAACCGAGCTCGAAGCATTCTCAATCATCATGAAAGATAAGGACTATTCGGTCCTCACGCAGCGTGAGTATATGCTGGACATCAGGAGGTTCCTCGGGAGTGTTTACCCCAAGCCCGTCGAAGACATAACCAAGCTCGACGTCATGCGTTACCTAACCAGCATTCGTAAGAGCGGAACGGGCGGATCGGCGAGAAATCGGCAGCTTTCCTCTATTCGTACCTTTTTTAAATTCCTTAATCTTATGGAAATTATCAAGGGAAACCCCGCCCTGGAGGTGGAGAAGACGAAGGTTGAAAAAAATCGGATTCCGACCTATCTGGATGAGCTGGAGCTTGTCCATTTCTTCCAAGAGGTAGACGGAAGATATGTGATTCGAAACGTGGCCATCTGCATGTTAATGGCGTACGCAGGGCTGCGCGTCATTGAAATACATCGTCTGAATTTGAAGGACTATCATAGAGACGAGGAGTACCTCAGAGTGAAAGGAAAAGGAGATAAATGGCGAGTCGTTCCTCTGCTCCCGGAAATCATCGATTCATTGGACCGGTACATGCCGATTCGCATTCCTCACCGGAGCGGAAAAGATATTCCTCTCTTTACTTCTCAATTTGGCAGGAGAATCGCGCGACGGACGGTTCAGCATGTAACCGAGCAGGCATTTGCCGCCTTTCAAGAATCCAAGCCGGAGAACGAGAAGAAACTATCCAGTCATAAGCTGCGCCATAGCTTTGCAACACTGCACATCCGGAGCGGGACTGATATACGTTCTGTCCAGGAATTGCTCGGCCATTCCAGTATAGAGAACACACAGATCTATACTCATGTCGACAATAAACAACTGCGGGCGGCGCAGGGAAATATCAAGGGTAAATTACCAGCGTTAAAATGAAAGCTGACATGATTGTGTCACGCCGTACTCCCCCCTTCTCCCCTTATGCTGGAAACGTCCCCGAACAAACATCATGTTCTTTGTCGGGCAGAGAAATAACCCGCAGCCGTGGCCAGGGCTGCGGGTTATCCAGTGATGAATACATACAGAAGTCAAACTCAACGATATTGGGAATTACCAAAGCAAGATTATTCGTTTTGAAGAACAGTTTTGGCAATTTTCCCGTCCAAATTTTCATAATCGTAATACCGGATCGTTTCGTAAAGTTCCTTTCGTGTCTGCATATGCGCCAAAGATTGCACCTGCGTCCCGGTTTGGCTAATTTCCGCAAACACCCGCTCGTATGCTTTAGCGGCAACCCGAAGCGAGGTCACCGGATATATGACCATGTTAATGCCCCAGATTTCGAATTGCTCGGCGGTATAATAAGGGGTTTTCCCGAATTCAGTCATATTGGCCAGCAGGGGTACATCGATAGCGGCTCGGAACCGTTTGAAATCTTCTTCGTTTTCCAGCGCTTCCGGAAAAATTGCATCTGCCCCCGCAGCTATATAGTGCTTGGCTCTTTCGATCGCAGCCTCCATCCCCTCTACGCTCTTAGCGTCCGTACGGGCAATGACAACGAGGGAGGGCGCGATTTCCTTTATCGTCTTGATTTTCTGCATCATCTCCTCTGCAGAGACGAGCTTCTTTCCGTTCAGGTGTCCGCATTTCTTCGGCATTTCCTGATCTTCGATCTGAACGGCAGCCACCTTGGCCTCCAGCATTTCTTTCGCCGTTCGGGCAACGTTCAGCACACCTCCGAAGCCTGTGTCGATATCGACAAGCAGGGGAAGTCCCGAAGCCCTGATCAGCTCCCGAGCACGGTCCGCCACTTCATTGGAATAGATCAGTCCGAGATCCGGTAAACCTCGACTAGCCGTATAAGCGGCCCCTGACAAATAAATGGCTTTGAAATCGAACTGCTTCGCGATTCTGGCAGCCATAGCATCATGAGTTCCAGGAATTTTTACAATGGAACCGCTGCGGATCATTCGCATAAATTGTTCGGCTAATTGCTTCTGCCCAGGCTCATCCTCAATCAACCAAGCCATAGTAATTCCCCTTTCTTGTGCCCTCAGGCTGAAGGTCAAATGACGAACAAGTTCATATAATCTTGAACGGCCATTTCTTCAAAGCGCTGCTGATCCAAGGAAAGTTCGATAATTTGCTCAACTCTCTTTTTCGGGAAGCGCGTCAGCAAGCTGGATTGGAATTTCTCCACGATTTTCGGGATTCCCTCCTCACGGCGTCTGCGGTGACCGATCGGATATTCACATTCGGCTTTTGCTGTTTCCGTACCGTTCTTGAAATGAACTTGTACCGCGTTCGCGATCGAGCGCTTCTGCGGATCAAGATAGTCCTTGCTATATCTCTCATCTTCTACGACAACCATTTTTTCACGAAGGGCGTCGATTCTCGGATCTTTCGCAATCTCGTCCTCGTAATGCTCGGCCGTCAAGTTACCGAACAACAGGCCGATGGCTACCATGTATTGGAGACAGTGGTCGCGGTCGGCTGGATTGTAGAGCGGCCCCTTCTTGTCAATAATCCGTATGGCGGACTCGTGCGTCGTCAGCGTAATATGGCTAATGTCATCGATACGGTCTTTCACAAGTTCATGCAGCTCGAATGCGCACTCCACTGCCGTTTGCGCATGAAATTCGGCCGGGAAGGAAATCTTGAACAGCACGTTCTCCATCACGTAGCTATCAAGCGAACGGGCAAGCTTTAGCTCCTTGCCTTTGAACAGTACATCCTGGAATCCCCAAAGCTTGGCGGAAAGGCCGGTGGCATAGCCCATTTCGCCTTTCATTGCCATTAGGCCAAGGCGTACGGCACGGCTTGTCGCATCGCCGGCTGCCCAAGACTTCCGGGAGCCTGTATTTGGCGCATGTCTATACGTACGTAAACTTCCGCCATCCAACCATGCATTGGAGAGGGCGTTGATCACCTCTTCCCGGCCACCGCCAAGCAAAGCGGTAACGACAGCTGTCGAAGCAACTTTAACGAACAACACATGGTCCAATCCGACACGGTTTAAGCTGTTCTCTAAAGCCAGAACGCCTTGAATTTCGTGAGCCTTAATCGCTGCGGTAAGCACATCGCGCATCTTCAGCGGTTCCTTCCCTTCAGCGATCCGATTACGGCTAACATAGTCGGCTACGGCCAGAATGCCGCCCAAATTGTCGGAGGGATGCCCCCACTCCGCCGCAAGCCATGTGTCGTTGAAATCGAGCCAACGAATCAAGGTGCCGATGTTGAATGCCCCATGTACCGGATCGAGCTCAAATTGGGTTCCCGGTACACGTGTGCCGTTCGTCACGCGAATCCCGGGAACGATAGGCCCCAGGTGCTTGGTGCATTCCGGGAAGCGCAGCGCCAGCATGGCTGTTCCGAGAGAGTCCATGACGACATGACGAGCGATTTGATAGGCCTCTTTGCTTTTTATTTCATATGAAATTGTATATTGGGCTATATCTACCAGCAACTTGTCTGCCTGCTCCAAAATATTTCCTTTATCATAAGCAATTGAGCTCATAACATCTATCTCTCCTTGTTGTATTATGGATGAAGATTGCGCGGGCCACTGTAAAGAACTCTTGGACGGAAAAGACGGTTGTTCTCATGCTGCTCGATGACATGTGCACATACTCCGATCGTTCGTGCCGCTAAGAAGACAGGAGTGAATAGATCGATTGGGATTCCAAGCAAGTAATACACCGGAGCCGCATAGTAATCCAAGTTGGGATACAGTCCTTTTTCCCGTTTCATAACCTCTTCACCGATAACGCACATGTGATACAAATGCTCCTGGCCTTTTGCAATCGCTAGCGGTTGAAGAGCAGCTTTCATAAGAAGGGCGCGCGGGTCCGGTTTGTTCATGTAAACCCGGTGGCCGAAGCCCATAATACGCTCTTTGCGTGACAGCTTGCCGAGAATCAAGGGCTCCATTTCTTCGACGGCTCCGGCCACTAAAAGCATCTGCATAACCGCTTCGTTTGCTCCACCATGAAGCGTTCCTTTGAGCGAAGCGACGGCACCTGTCAAAGCTCCGATGATATCCGCTTGCGTAGAAGCAATGACCCGAGCCGTAAATGTGGAGTTTGGCATTTCATGTTCACTGTAGACGATTAGGGACTGGTCGAAAACCTTCGTTTCCATCTCGGTCGGAACACGTCCCGTGATCATATGCAGAAAGTTCGCACTGTATGAAAGATCTTTATTAGGCTGGGCCGGCTCCAGATTGTGAATAGCCCGGTAGCTGTCCGCAACGATTTGTGGAACTTTGGCTAATAAACGAATGGACTTGCGGTAATTGGCCTCCCTGGATCGGTCGTCGATTTCCTTTTCGTCCCCGGCTAGTGCTGAAATCCCCGTCCTGAGTACGTCCATCAAATGTGTGTTTTTGGGAAGAAGCCTGAGCAGTTCAAACATTTCTTTCGATAACCCGGCTTCATTCCTCAAAGCTTGTTCAAGCCCCTTGTATTGTTCTTCGTTAGGCAAGATGCCGTTCAACAGCAAAGAGACGATGTCCAGGTAAGTCACTTTTTGGGCCAATTCAATCAGGTCATAACCACGCAGCACGATTTCTTCGTTGGCCACATCCAGATATGAAATTTGGGTCTCGCTAGCGATAACGTTTTCAAGACCGGGTTGGAATAATTCATTCATATTCACCTGACTCCCTTACCATAAATTAGATAACTCCCTGCCTCTTAATCATAGACATGCCGGCTTGAACAAATCCAATATCGTCTTCATCCTACTTAATATGTTTTGCATACTACATCCCCTTGACCATAATTAAGGATTTTTGTTGACTTGGTTGTTCCGCCTAAGCGATAGTAGGAGTATAGAATCCGGATAGAGAAGGGGTAAACTATGGAATTAAGACATCTACGATATTTCATTACCGTTGCTGAAGAACTCCATTTCGGGAAAGCCGCGACGCGTTTGAACATGTCCCAGCCGCCATTAAGCCAGCAAATCCGTCAACTGGAAGAGGAGCTGGGCTTCCCCTTGTTATATCGAAATAAACAGCATGTGAAATTGACCGAGGCGGGTAAGGTTTTTCTTGAAGAGGCACGAATTGCGATTGCTCAAGTCGAACAAGCTTGTTTAGTCGCTCAGAAGGCGAATCAAGGCTTGCTGGGAAGGCTCTCCATCGGCTTTGTCGGTTCGTCCACTTATTCGGTAGCGCCGCTGTTGCATCGCTTCCTGCTTCATTCCCCTAAAATCAACATTACGCTTCATCAGATGAAAACCGCCAATCAGTTGCATGCTCTTCATGAGGGAAGCATACATCTCGGGATTGTTCGAACGCACATTCATAGTCCTAACATCGTCTCAGAAGTGATTTGCAGCGAGAAGTTTGTCGCGATTTTCCCTGAAGGGCATCCGATGGCACAGAGAGAAGCGCTGCGTATGATAGACCTCGAGAATGAACGATTTATTTTAACTACGAGAGGCTCCACCTATCACGACACTGTCATTCATTTATGCTATCAAGCAGGATTTTCGCCGAACATCGCATTAGAGCTCCCCGAAATTTTAACGATCATGGCGTTCGTCTCGCAAGGAATGGGTGTTTCCATAGTTCCAGCTTCGTTCCGTCATCAGCAGAACAAGGGTATTGTGTATCGGGAGCTGGCAGATGTCACTTCTACCTTGGAGACGTACTTTGTGTGGCGTAGTGAGGAGAAATCAAAAGTGTTGCAGGAGTTTATTAAACTAAGCAAGGACAATACGATTTTAGATTAGTCAGCAACAGCATCCGGGACATAATACTGGGGCCACGCACGAAGAGCACCGCAGTATTTCCCAAGATGATGTAAATATATTGATTTTTATTTATAATATGTAAATAATTTTGTTGTAAATCCTTAAATCAAAGATCCGAACATAAAAAATGAAGGATTTTCCCCCAATTCTGTACCCGATCAGTCAACTTACGCACGACATCTCAATCATACGGATCGTGCAAATAAGCTTAAAAGACCCTGGCGGATACTTAGCTCCCCCAGATTTTCTTGAAACGATCCGAGCTCAAGCAGCGCCAAGTCTTCAGTCGTCGCCTTGTAGAGCGGCTTGTCCCCCTCCTTATCCTCCGACAATGACAGAACGCATGCTTGAAACCCGTTCTGGCGGCGGCACCGCCGCTCCTCAAGCAATCCGGCTTCACCGTATGTCGCATCAACATTACGCTAACGCTTCAAGCATGCCCAAGAAGCTCCTGCAACGTCCATAAATCGGTTCCGCGGCGGAAGTGAGTAGTCGCAAAGGTGTGTCTTAATTTATGGCTGCTGAGCTTTTTATCCTTTAATGCCGGGCGGGATTGGTGCTGCTTTTGGGCGATTTGTAATGCCGGCTAAGGTAAGCCGGCACTGCTACTGCTGCTGTACGGCGACACAAACATAGGCGCTTAGCGTATTAATGATGCCTGTTGTAATCTAATCTCTTGGGTAATCCACTTTCATGATGTCCATGAAAGGGACCTTTGCAGTCTCTTCATTCCGTTGGATATGTACTTTCCCCGTTCGTGAATCCATTAGCACAATCTGACCGCGGACCGGTTCTTCCCACCCCCATACCGTCAGTAAAACTTCGGAGTTTTCCTGTTTCGCTTCTGCCAGTTGATTTCCAATCTCCTCTAGTACAAATTCATCTCGAGTGGGTCGCTTTGCTGCTTTTCCTTTGGCCATGATGTTCCCCCTGATTATATATCCGGTATACCACTCAATTGCTGATTGAGCGAAATTCTCAACTTAAATAATACCACATATGATCTTAAATCTTTAATTCACTCATCATGCAACGCTTCTTCACGTCGGTCAGCTGATGACAGACGTACGATTATCGGATTATGGCGAAAATCAGTCGCAAAAACGATTAAGCACCTATAATCATGTGTCGCGGGCGCAGCGATACAGACATAGGTGCTGTAAACTAAACTTTTCAATTGTATCGCAGGAATTCGGAATCCCATGGCATGGCCGTTGAGTCCCTTTGCGCCTATCATCGTTAGAAGCCATACGCCGTCTGCCCATGTTCGACGAAGCAGCACGAAAAATCCGGCTATGACAGCAAACGAGGGACGTACCGAATAAAACGACGATTCCAAGCAAGACGAACCAAACTCACATGCGGTAAACGTTAAGCTTTCTCATCCGACCCGATCCGACAATGCTTTCTTGTCGTATTCCAAATATTGCGCCGCGTAGGTGCGAACCGGGTCTCCTGCATAGAACCGTTCATACAGCTCATGACGACCGCCCAGTTGGCTTCCCACCAGATCCCATGCCAACTTAAGCAGCTTTACCCGCTCTTGCGCATTCCGGTCGGCGCCTCGATAATACGTTTGCAGCTTAGCGCCCAATGGGCCGTGAAGCTCCGCTATGGACGAAGGGACTTGAAGCATTCCCGCGCCGGAAAGTTGCTGTAAAATTTCTATGGCCCTCGGATAGTAACGGTTTCCGAGGTTCTTCGCCGTATTGAGTTGTCGCAGTTCGGGCGACCATCCCCCATCGGTGTGAAGCTCAGCGTTATGCTCTGCGGATATAAGCAGTGCTTTAATCGATTCCAATTGGAAAAATAACTCCGCTAGCTTCTCCTGAACGTGCGTGAATTTCTTAATGCCGATGGATGAAGCCAGTTCATTGCCCACGGCTGTCACAAACTCTAACTTGCTGACGAGCCTTACTATGGATTCATGAAGACTTATGGCGGATACGTATTGATCCGATCGAATACTCCAGATGGCGTCGGGGTCATCCTTGATAAATACTCGTTCCCATGGAATTAGAGCATCATCAAACACTAAGATCGCATCCATCTCGTCATAGTGAGCGCTTAACGGATAGTCTTCCTCCCGTTCGGAGGCGAACGAATCCCGGCAGATCAGATGGACTCCAGGGTGGTTAACCGGAATAGCGAACATGACGGCGTACCGCTGCTCTTCCTGTAACTTCGGGCTATGCGGTGAAACCATAATCTCATCCATATAAGGCCCTCCGGTGGCAATCATCTTGGCGCCCCGAACGATAATCCCGTCTTCCGTTTCTTTTAAGATACGAACCGCCGTATATAGATCCCCTAACTCGGAAGCAAGCTTCGTTCGATCGATTTGCGGATCGTGACCCGCAGCGGTCAAGAGCAAGTCATTGTCGCGTAAATACGTATAATAATTTTGTATTTTGTCGGGAAAATACGGTTGTTTGGAGCGTATTAACTCCCGCCTGATGAACCATCCGGTTAACTGGGCGCGATAAAAGCCGGCAACGCGGCTCATCACTCCAAACGTTGCATCGGACCATAGTCGAAAGGAGTCACTTCGTTGAAAAATATGTTCTCTTTCGGATGGAACCTGAAACGCCCGATTCGCTCTAAAGCCATTATCCGTCACAAAGGTCAGTCGTTCCTTCGTTTCCGGTCGATCTTGTAAATCCAATACGCGGGCAACAGATGCGACCGTACCCGCGAAGGCGGGATGAGCGGCAATGTCCTGTACGATCGAACCATGAAACCAAACGTTCCTTCCGTCCTTTAACCGATTAAGATATGTTTGACCCGTACTCATAAACCGGCTCCTCTCTGCTTCGTTTCTGACCGTAAATTGCATGTACACATTTCTTGCGGATTTTTTGGCCCCGTTCGCATTACCTTTCGCTTCGTTCTCTCCAAAACGCTTCATAGCGATTCACAAGCTTTTCTTGCGGATATACACGATATAGCTCCGTAGACAAACGGATCGGGTCGCCGAATGCGAATTCCTCGTGCTGTCTTCGGTTTACGGCTTCCTCACTGCCTGCAAAGGTCCTAACCAAATGGCGTAAAGGCTCGTCTGCACTGTGCGCTTCGAAGCCGATATCCCCATTACCGATGCGCAGCAGTGCCTCAGCGGCAGCTTTATAGAACGTCCCGCCCGCTTTTTTTGCTGCTCCAAGTGGAACTGCAGACGGCAGGCATATGCCTTCTTGACTGAAGTATGCGTTTATTTCTGCTGCATGAATGAACGCCTTTATCGTATCCAGATTCTGCAGCAGTTCGCCAAGCAGTCCTTGAATATGCAACTCCTTATGCCGTCCGGTTTTCTCCGCCAATGCAACCGCAGTCGCAGTAACGAGTTCGATCAAATCCGCTTGGCGGGATACCCACTGATAGTCCGCAAGAGACTTCAATTCCGGATGTCCTAACAGCAGGTCTACTTCCGATTGGTTTTGCAGGGAAATCACCCGCTCCCAAGGGACAAACAAACGATCGTACGAAACAGTCACGTTGGCATAGGCAGCCGCTTCGAGAGGCAGGCGCAGGTCTGAACTGTTTGTAGGAATCAGTACAACGGTTGAAGGGTTTGTCTCATCCTTTTCTTGAACGAATACAAGCAGTTCATCCGCGTACAGAGCATCGGATGCAAACGTCTGTTTCCCGCTAAGCCAAATGCCATCGGTCGTTATTTGTACCGCGGGTTTCGCGTTTCCTTCTTCAACAGGATGAATACTGTGAAACGTAGTCGTGATCAGGCTGTCGTTTCGGCTGCATAAGTTGTACAGGTTTTCAATTCGCTTGGAACAAGCGAAAGCGGCAATCGGTTCGACATTCCGGTGAGCGAACCATCCCGAAAGCAGCGCTTGGGCATAATCCGGCAGCCCCGATGAAAAGTTGGCATGTCTTTCTTCCAGGCTGTAGTTCCCAGGCCGCTTTAATTGCAGCTCCTGCAAAGTCTTGGGCAGCAAATAGGCCTGCTTCCAACTGGATTTTTTTGGCTCATGTTTTTTCGTTTGAACATGGTTTGTGTTCATCGTGTCCCTCCCGTAAGAAAACAACTCGCGACCGGCCAGGCATCCCGGGTAAATTTGCCAAGCAATAATGAATCAACGCCGGAATCCCGGCGAACTAAGCTTTATATGGCCGGTGGCGTATGGTTACTCCCTATGACTGCACCTCTTGTACGCGCTTATTCCCCGCTGATTTCGGGGGTTCGGTGTTTGCGATGATCTCTCCGAACGGACTCATATATCCTTGCTGCTCCGAGCGCTGCTGTATATTCGTCAGAGGAAGCAACGGGAACAATAGTTCTGCAGTTCGGTAGGCCTCTTCCAGGTGCGGATAGCCTGAGCAGATGAACGTCTCGATGCCGAGGTCGGCATATTCAATCATTCTCGCGGCAACCGTCTGAGGATCTCCTACAAGAGCCGTGCCGGCCCCGCCTCGAACCAAACCGATCCCGGCCCACAAATTCGGACTGATTTCCAGGGAGGAGCGATTCCCGTTATGCAGCGCCGACATTCGCTTCTGCCCTTCGGAGTCGTACCTGGCGAATATTTTCTGAGCGGCAGCGATCGTATCGTCATCGACATAACGGATCAGCTCATTTGCGGCAGCCCATGCCTCTTCGTTCGTCTCGCGCACGATGACGTGCAACCGAATGCCGAACCTTACCGTCCGTCCCTGCTGCGAAGCCAATTCGCGCATATGCTTGATTTTCGCCTCGACTTGAGCCGGAGGCTCGCCCCACGTCAGGTACACATCGACATGCTTCGCAGCCACCTGTTGACCGGCCGGCGAAGAGCCTCCGAAATATAGCGGCGGATATGGCTGCTGGATCGTCGGGTAAATGACATCGGCTCCTTCGACCTTCAGATGGTCTCCCTCGAAGCTGACTTCCTCTCCTCGCAATATGTTTCTCCAGATGGAAAGAAACTCGTCCGTCAAGTCATAGCGGGTATCATGGTCGAGGAACAATCCTTCGCCTGCCAGCTCGACCGGATCTCCGCCGGTCACGACATTGATCAGCAACCGCCCGTCTGATAATCGATCGAATGTGGAGGACATCCGGGCGGCAAGGGTCGGTGACATGAGGCCCGGGCGTAACGCTACCAGAAACTTCAAACGCTCCGTAACAGGAATCAACGAAGCCGCAGTGATCCACGCATCCTCGCACGACTTTCCTGTCGGCAGCAACACGCCGCCATATCCAAGCTTATCGGCAGCTTGTGCGATTTGCCTCATATAATGTTTGTCTACAGCTCGTGCGCCTTTAGATGTCCCCAAATACCGACCGTCTCCGTGTGTAGGAATGAACCAGAATATTTCCATGTTGATCCCATCCTTTTATCCTAAGTTTTGTCTATGGCTTCAGTACCGCGTCCTTCACTTGAAACCTCAAGTCTTCATGATAGTCAAAAAAACACGGACATAAAAAACGTGTCTCCGGCGGTCCGGTCAACCTGTGCAAATAGTCAGATGTTAACTATGCTGTGGGATGCCGTTTTTCCGGATTTCTTGCCAACAGACTTCTTCAATCAACTTCCCTATAGCATAAGTGAGCCGTTCGTCAGCTACTCAGATAATTCGAACCTGTGCGCTTCATGCACTTCCCGATAGCTGCCAAACCATCTGTCCGGTTTGGCAGCTATTTACCTATCCACCCCCTCTCATTTGCATATCCCGGGCAAAAAAAACAGAGGTGAATCCTTGATATTGGATTACACCTCCGATTGATCGGTCAGCATGAATACTTACAATTCCTATTTATTTAGTTTATTATATTTTTGTATCGTAGCATGGCTTTTCGAGATGTGTCAATCCCTTCTTCGGCGGTATTTACCTGTTCCTGCAAATCGGCACAATGATTCTTTTATGCATGATGAAGACAAAACTCCCGAAAGTAAATCAAAGGTCGAATATGCATGTAAGTCATAATGTGCCATACTGTAATTAGTTGACATAATAATATTTATGTTAACTATGATGATCCCTCCTAACAACCGCATTCCCAAAACAGGATGCAGGTTTTCCCAGATGTGATTCGTATTCTTCAGACCGGAGATGTACTTTTTCTATTAAAACTTCCCGAACTGGAGTATAATGGGAGATAGAATCTAGAGATTATAGGAGTGTTGGATCGGGTGGCTAAAACAAAAATCTTCATCAGCTCCGTTAACGAAGACGGTCTCAAGCCTCTAAGACGTGCCGTTTTTCGTGAGCTCACCGGACTTGGGCATGAACCTATAATGTGGGAAGAAAATTTAGGTCCTTGGCCGGCTAACGTAGATCCGGTAGTGAAGTGTTTGGAAGCCGTTGAGGAATCGGACATCTACCTCCTCTTTATAGGCAGTAAGGCAGGCACATACTACGCGCACGCCGCCCGGACAGTGACGCACATTGAATTCATCAAGGCTCATGAGCAAGGCAAGACGATCTTGGTATTTGGTGACGTCGAGGTGAAGAACGCATTCTTCGGAACGGTGAAACAGCTCGTTGAGGAGTTCGTTGAGCGCTTCATCGCAGAAACCGAGCAGTTTCCTTCACCAAAGGATATTATGGACGCTTTACAGCAAAATGATCGGGTACCGAAAAATATTGAGCCGTATGTCTGGTACCTGCTTTACGATATATCACTAAGAAAAGTGTATATTGACGATCTCTCGCTGGGGGTTCAAATCGATTGGAAGACTTATTTTAGCGATTTGCTTCGCAGGGGCTCCATCCTGCTGCCTCTGGAGGATTCGATTGAGCAAAACAGTGATAGGCTTGAGCAATTCGATGAAGCCTACGAAGTCGTGACTAACCTGGTGCCGCATCTTCAGATTTCAGGCTTCCATAACCCCGAGGCATTTCTGAAGAGCATTATGTCCCGTCTTTCAGGTGGAATAATCGAGCAATCATACGGGCAATATATGTCAGAGAAGGTCGGGGAATACGGCGATTGTTCCGCTGCCACCCTGTATGTCCTCAACGGTGACCAGATGGACATTGTCGCTAAGGTGGGCGACGCCTTTGGCGAAGCGCATTATAAATTATCCAATCAAGCTTCTTACGTCGTGCTTACGTATAACATGGGTGAACACGCAGAACAGGTCTATTTTAAAGAATCAAAGCAAATGTTTTATTATAGCGTTCGATCAGGCCATTATGTATTAACCCTGCACTTCCCGTCTGACCCTGATTGGGACAATAAAAAATTCATCCTCTTTAAAGGATGCGCCAATCATGCTATAATTAGTAAAAATCCTTTGTTGATCGAATTCATCAAATTATTCTTAGGAGGGATGCAACCATGAGTACCGGGGTATTCGTTTCCAAGAACGGAAGCGTGTCGGAAGCCATAGGAACGCAGCCAAAAGAAGCTCTGTTGTTCGCTCCTTCCAGAAAAAGCTCCTCTCAAATTCTCCGTGAGCAGCGCGCCGCGATGAAGCGTAACAACAAGCACATTAAAGATCGCTTTTCTCGAGCCACCAGGCGATAACGTTTGTAACCCACCTTCCGTGAGAAGGTGGTTTTTTTGTTTCTTCTGATCCTTTGAATGGGTCAGTCGTAGACAAACTAGCCGGATCAGCCTGCCCTTCCAGGTTGATCCGGCTAGTTTCATGTTAGCTGCCGATTCTCCATAATTATGCAAACAGAAATGAATGAATTGCTTATCTAAAGCTCTTGAACTGCTATTTGTTCAACTGCAGCATCCGCATCAGCATTACTGTGGCTTCCGCGCGAGTTGCCTTTCCGTCAGGCGCGAATTCATTGCCGGTGCGCCCTTGAGCGATTCCCCAACGCAGTGCGGCTGCGGCTGCGCCCTTGGCCCAATCCGGAATCTCGTTCGCGTCGGAGAATGACAAGGGTCCGCCCTCATCCGTCGAGATCTTCGAAGCGCGAATAATCATCGCTGTCATTTCGGCGCGAGTCACATCTTCATCCGGACGGAAAGTGCCGTCCGCGTAACCGCTCACCACATGCAGCCGGGCAGCTTCCGAGACGTAACGCTGCGCCCATATTCCGATCTTGTCAGAATCGGTAAAAGAAACTCCGCTATTAGGGTCCGCAGCTTCGGGTGCAAGCGCCCGCATCAGCATAACGGTAAATTCTGCGCGTGTGATGAACTGATCCGGTTTAAAGCTGCCGTCATCATAGCCTGAGACGATTCCCTTCGCAGCGGTCTCTTGAATCATGACCTCCGCCCAGTGTCCCTTCAAATCGTTGAAATGTACGACTGGCGGAAGCGGCTTCTCCGGCTTCACTTGAGGAGGAGCCTCCTTTGCCACACTGAAAACGGCAAATTTCGTAAAATGATGGACCGTCGCGACGAATTCATCATTCTCCGCATGACCTTCGACTTCAATCCATTTGCCGTTCGTTTCGTCATAGTAGAACATGCCCGCCCGACGGTCGGCTCCCAATAGCTTAGCCTGAATTTTAAAGCGAAGCGTAACAGGCTTCTTGAAGCTGCCGTCGAAACTTTTCAACAGTTCAAAAACGGGACTGAGGAGCGTCATGGAATCAGGCACTATTCCTGAAGTCGACGTCATTTTATGAATGGTAAGCGTGAAATTTCCTTCAGTCAGATCCATCGGCAAATCAACTTTAACCTCATCGCCTAAGCTGGCCGTACAAGAATGCCCTCCGCTGCATGTGGTGGTGGTCGTCTGCGCAGAGTTCGTTGAAGGCTCTGACGAACTGTCCGAACTGCCGGACGAAGCCTCCCTCCACACCTCCACCGAAATTACAGTCTGGATGCCTTTGTACTGCGCAGTTATCGATGCGCTGCCGGGAGAAACGCCCGTAACGAGCCCATTCGCCTGAACTGTAGCTATACTCGCGTTAGAGGAACTGAATGTCACCGGATCAGCAACCGTCACGCGACTACCGTCCGAATAGACGGCCTGAATCACCGTGATATGAGTCATACCCACTTTCAGCCGATAAGCGGAGTCGTCCGCCTCAATGCTCGTCAGCACGACCCCTTCTTCACCTACCGCTACCTGCACCATCGCCGTCTTGCCCGACAGATTCGTCACTCCTGACGGCGGGATCAGCGTTCCCGTGAATGTATACGTTCCGGGCTGATTCCCATTATACGCCGGACTGCCGCCGTCCCATGCCGCATCCGCCTGCACCGTGCTTCCGTCGCTCAGCGTGACCTCCACCTGCGCCGGCAGGCCCAATTGCTCCAGCGGTGTGCCATAGACGGCTGAAATGACGGACTGCGCGCTCACTGCGGTAATCGTCCTCTCGCCCACGACTACCTGCACCATCGCCGTCTTGCCCGACGGATTCGAAACTCCTGACGGCGGAGTCAGCGTTCCCGTGAACGTATACGTTCCGGGCTGATTCCCATTATACGCCGGACTGCCGCCGTCCCAAGCCGCATCCGCCTGCGCCGTGCTTCCGTCGCTCAGCGTGACTTCCACCTGCACCGGCAGGCCCACGTCTGCCAGAGATGTTCCGTAAACGGTTGTAATGTCCGGCCGCGCGCTTACAGACGATATGGCAGGATTAGCGGTGAAATCAAAACTGGCCGTATCTCCGGCTTCATAGCCGCCCCCCGCCTTGTACCGCACCAGCACAGGAACATGCCCGGTAAACAGAGGCTCATTCGCCGGATCATAGGTCACGTAACTGGCGCCCCCGTCAACCGAGTACTCCATATCGCTCGTCATGCCCGACAGGCGGTTCGTATCGTCGTTTGCCGTCAGCCCCTGCGGCGCTCCAACCCGCAATTCGAGCAACAGGCCGCTGCCAAACCCGCCAGCCAGCCGGTAGCTTCCATCCGCAAGCTGGAGCACGGATAATAGGTTGCCTGAGTCCGAGAATTCTGTCTCCCATTGTTTATTGCCCGCCGCATCTGTTTTCAGCATGAAGGCCATGCTGCCATTATTGCCGCCGGCTACAGCATAGCCGCCGTCTATCGTTTGGATGACATCGAGCCCGAGCCGGTTTCCGGATTGGGGATAGGTGTTCAGCCAGTTCTCGTTGCCGTCTTTATCCGTCTGGATCAGTACAGCATCTTGACTGGAAAGATAGACATTGCCCGTCAACATATATCCGCTCTGCCCATTCGCATCTGTCCATCTTTGAATCCCCAGCAAGGAGTACAAGCCAGCGCCGCTTCCATATTCTTGCTCCCACTGCACGGTGCTTGTTCCATCGATTTTCAACAGATAGCCTCTTGTGCCGGAGACCGTACCCGTTGACCCCACCAGCACATAGCCATCCCCATCGATTGCCGGCTCCGCGTCATAAATAAATTGATCGCCGGCCTTCGCAATTAACGTTGTGGTCGGATTGTTGCCGTCGGCGTCCGTTGTCACAATCGCCGCATTGAGATCGGCGCCCGTGTAACGTACATATCCCGGAATAAGAAAACCCGAGCCCGTCTCCAGGATCGCCGCGGCACTGCTGGAGCTGGTTCCGGCAAAGCTCAGGGTACGGCTCCATTTCAACTGCCCATCGGGATTCAACACCCCGTAAAAATACTGCGTATCGTAGGAGCTCGGGGCGATTTCGTAACCGGCAAACATGAAATGGCCATCCTGCGTTTCCCGAATATAACGGACCAATTGGCTGGTGCCCGTACTCGGATCGCTCAACACTTTACGCCACTGCTCCGTACCGTCTGCACGATATTTCACCACAAAGGCGGAGTCTCCTGAGTATCCGCACGCTATATATCCGCCATCCGACACGGGTTGATAATCCTGAATAGGTCCAAGATCATTGAAGCTCTGGGTTGAAACGGCAAATCGGTCCGCAGACCCTGCCGCTTGCGCATCAGCGGGTTGTAGGAATAGGACGGATAGAACCAGGAAGGAGAGCATCAAGCTGACAAGTTTGCTTGATTTTGCGATTGACATCAACGTAGTAACCCCCAATTTTCATAAAATTCCTAATATAACGTTTATTGTATATGAAATAAAAACCAAAAAAATCCCCCCTCAGGGGGATAGTGAGGGGAGTTCACATGGTATTTATAAGTATTCCTATTGTTTTTTATCCTGTTCAGTCTCCTTCGCCTGGGCCCCGATTTCTTGCGCGCGGCGAACAGCCTCATCCCGGTTTTTCACACCAAGCTTGCCATATATGCGGTTTCGATGCGTTTTTACCGTTTCGTATGAGATATGCAGCTTGTCTGCAATTTGCCTGCCGCTCAAATGGTCGAGCAGCCCTTGGAAGACATCCATCTCTCTTGCTGTAAGCACGGTGTCGAGAGGATTCATCTCCCCTGCAAAGGGAGCACCGGTTTCCATACCGACGAGAATCGCACGGACAAAATCGAGGGAAGCCGCCTCCCGCCCCCGGTAATAGCCGCGCTGCTTCGCCGCCGCCAATTCGGCAAGAGGAGCTCGAACGGCCGTACCTTCATCGATCAGAACGCGCACGAACCCATTCGATTCCGAGATCCGCAGCGCTTCTTCAAGCTGCTGCAGCGCCTTTCTTTTCTCGCCCCTCTCCAGCATCAGCACGGAGCGCATGGATGCGATTTCGGCGGCATCGATCGGTCTCATTTCACTCTCAGCCAAGTATAGCAGCTTATCGAGCAGCATGGATGCTTCATCCCATCTGCCTTCTAGCATTAGCGCCCGGGCAAACAGCTCGTAATCGTAAAGCTCATACACTGATACCATGTCGCTGCTGTTCAATCGGCAGCGGATCATCCAATCGCGAAGCGGGGCGGAATTGCCGGACCGAAGCTGCAGGCGGATAAGCTCCATGTCCAAGAGTTCAACCCCCCGCGGGATATCCATCCCCTTCATCCGGCGCATGCCGGCTTCAAGGATAGCGGTGGCTTCGAACAAACTGCCGGCGGCCACCCTCAGCCTGCCCTGCAAAATCCATCCTGGAATCAGCTCATACTCAGCGGCGGTCGGTTTTTGTTCCACCCATTTCATGCCCTCGGTCAGATAGGCTTCTGCCTGCTCCAAGTCGTTCCAATAATAGAGCGCCTCGGCATAATTGATGAACAGCCTTGCCAGGAAGATCGGGTTGACCGATCGGTACAGCTCGGCAAGCTGCATCGTGTACGGCTCCGCAATCGGGCGAGCGGCATGGCCAAGACCGATTTTATACGTCTTGATCGTTTCCGGCTGAAGCGGCTTTTCCGGAAAGCCGAAAATAATTCGGATGCCGTCCGGCGCATACCGAACCACATTTTCATAATGTTCTCTGGCGCGCTGCAAATCATGGTGGCCGAACACCATCAGCGTACCCCGCACATAATGAGCCATCGCCAAAAATAGATGCCGCTGCTCCTCTTTCATTTCTGCAGAATAGACTCTGAACCAGGCATCCGCCTCGCGCATCAGCTCTTCCGCCTTGCCGGTATCTCCGGCATCCTCGGCCACCAAAGAATTCACGTAGGAAAAGAACAGCACCGGATGCTCCAAGAGAATGGCATTCGGAATGGAAGACAGCCATTTGCCCAAATTTGACCAGTCCCAGTTCACGACTTTGGAACTCATCTCCTCCAGCAGCGCAATGGCCGATTCATAATGGCTCCCCTGCAAAAAATATTCGACCGCTTCTTCCTCCAAACGTCTCTCCCGGCACCACTCGCCTGCCGCTTTATACAGCAAAGCGGGGGTTTCCTCTCCATCCAACTCCAACTGCTGAAGCAAAAACTCAGAGAACAAATGATGAAATCGAAACCACTTGCCCCTCGCATCCAGAGGAACAACGAATAAATGGGAACGTTCCAGATCGGCGATCAGGTCGGGGCTGTCTGCAAAGCCCGACACCGCCCGGCACAACGAGGCATTCCAACGTTTCAGAATGGAGCATTTGAGCAAAAACTTCCTCATGCGTATCGTTTCCAAGCTCCAGACCTCTTCCAGCAAATATTGCTTGACGTGACGGTTATCTCCGGTGAATTGACGGATAAACCCATGCCGATCCTCCGTGCGGCGCATGGACAACGCGGCAAGCTTAAGGCCTGTGATCCACCCCTCCGTCTGCCTGACTATTGCGGATGTTTCCACCGAATCAAGCTGGAGATGGATGCTTTGGAAAAATTGCTCCGCTTCTTGTGCCGTAAAGCGCAAATCATCCGCGGTTAATCGAAAGGCCAGCTGCTGTGCCTCCATACGGCTTACCGGGAATCCGGGTTCCGTACGGCTCATCAGGCATACATGGACATGAGGGGGCAAGTGGGTAATAAAATATGCTGCTGCTTGAATCATTTTCTGTTCTTGTATGACATGAAAGTCATCCAGAACCAGCAGAATCCTGCCTGACTGCCTATTCAGTTCATTCAGTAAAAGGATCAGGGCCTGTTCGACATCGTCAGCATACAGCAGCGGAAGCATCGCCTTCACTTCTTCCATGTAGCCAGGACGAATCCCGTCGATAGCCGAAGCCATGTAGCGCCAGAACTGCCCCCCGGCATTATCGCCGGCATCCAGAGAAATCCAGGCGGCATCCAAGCTGCCGTACGAAATCCACTCACTGACGAGCGTGGTCTTGCCGAAGCCGGCCGGAGCGCAAATGAGCGTCAGCTTTCCATTCAAACTGTCATGCAGTTGTTCGATCAGACGAACACGTGGAACTAGCGCTGCTGCATGCCGGGGAACGTTCAGCTTCGTATGAAGCAGCGGTTCGCGCAAGTCAGCAGCGTCATCAAGTCTCTCCCTCATTCTTTTCCTCCGTTCAAACTTCATATAACGACCCTATTCGAGGCAGCGAAGCCAAATCCTGCTATGGAATCATAGTTTGATGCTGCTTTCTTCATTGCAACGACTTGGTGCACAATCGCAAAATAAAAAAACCTCAGCGTTTACTGAGGCTCAAAGGCTCGTGATTCGTTTATTATGCGGCTGTTACTCGATGTGAGTGGAACGGTCATCCCTTCCATGCCTATATTCGGGTTGAACACGTCGACTTCTAAGCCTTCATTCTCCATTCTCCCTATCACGAGAAGCTCATGCTCGGACAGCCTGAGCTTCTTCGTCATCCTGTATGAACTGTCGTTCTTACGAGACTTCGGGCATTCATGTAAACTTACCCTTGAGCAACGACCTGTCTATGCTTCGTATAGCGATTCTCGGGAATCGGCAGACCGAGGTTGCCCCGCAGCGTATCCGCTTCGTACTCCTCTCGGAACAGTCGGCGCTGCTGCAAAATCGGCACTACATGGTCCACGAACTCCTCCAATCCTCGCGGAGTTGCCGCGCCTACGATGAAGCCGTCGGCCGCACCCGCCTCGAACCATGCCTCAAGCTTTTCAGCAACCGTTTCTGGCGTCCCCAGGAACGTCGGCTTAGGCGTCGCTACCCGCAGCGCGACCTGACGAAGGGTGAGACCTTCCTCTTTCGCCCACGCTTTCATGCGATCCGTTGCGCTTTGGAAGCTGTTGCGTCCGAGACTGCCCAAATCCGGAAACGGTTCGTCAAGCGGATACTGCGAGAAGTCATGATGCTCATAGAAGCGCCCTAAAAAGTCCAACGCCTTATCGATCGACACGAGATTCGCAATCTCTTCATATTTGCGCTCGGCTTCTTCCTGCGTCCGGCCGAGAATCGGACCGATGCCAGGCATGATAACAATTTCGTCCGGATTGCGGCCTAAGGCCTTGGCACGGCCCTTAACGTCGTCATAATATCGTTTGGCCTCGTCCAGCGTCTCTTGACCGGTGAAAATCGCATTGGCCCATTTCGCCGCAAAATTTCTCCCGGACTCCGACGCTCCCGCCTGGAAGATGACGGGCTGCCCTTGTTTGGATCGGGCAATATTAAGCGGTCCTTTGACCGAAAAGTACTCTCCCTTATGATTCAGCGTATGCATTTTGGACGGGTCGAAGAAAATGCCGGACTCCTTGTCGCGCACGAACGCGTCATCCTCCCAAGATTCCCACAGCCCCGTCGTAACCCCGAGGTATTCATTGGCGATTCTGTAACGCTCCGGATGGGACGGATGCTGCTGCTCCACCTTCCCATAGTTGAGCGCGGAGCCTTCCAGAGGCGAAGTCACGACGTTCCAGCCGGCCCTTCCATGGCTGATCATATCCATGGAGGCGAATTGACGCGCCACGGTGAAGGGCTCGCTATAGGAGGTCGACAGCGTGCCAACCAAGCCGATTTTCGAGCTAACGGCGGCCAAAGCGCTTAGGATCGTGATAGGCTCGAAACGATTCAGGAAATGAGGGATCGATTTCTCGGTAATGTACAGCCCGTCGGCAATGAAGATGAAGTCGAACTTCCCCTCCTCCGCCTTCTGCGTCCATTTCTTATACAGCTCGAAGTTGACGCTGGCATCTGTAATCGCGTCCGGATGCCGCCATCCGGAGATATTGCCGCCGACGCCGTGCAGGATGGCGCCGAGCTTGATCTGTCTCTTTGTCCCCATACTCTCTCCTCCTACAACGATATTGTGTCAAATCGAGACAATGCGAACATCCCCAGATCAACAGACGGTTTCTTCCCTTCAATGAGGTCGGCCAGCACGGCTCCGACCGCGCTGGAAAATTTAAACCCGTGTCCGGAGAAGCCTCCCGCCAGTATGACATTGGAATGAACCGGATGCCGGTCGATAATGAAATGCTCATCGGGTGTCAGCTCATATTTACACACCGCCCCGCGCAGCAGCGCTCCAGCAGCTTGTGGCATGTAGTTTTCAAGCGTCTGACGCAGATCGCCCTCGTCCTGCTCCAGATGGCCGAACGGCGCCGCCGTTTCACCCGGGAGCCAAGGCAAGCCCCCGTCATGGCGGCCCAGCTTGATGCCCGCGCCGTCGATGCTCGGGAAGCCGTAATAGCCCCCGTTGTCTGTACCGAGCGTAAACCCGGGGAAAGCCCCTGCATCGAACAGTCCCGGTTCGGACCTGAACCACCCCACCGTCTTGCGAACAGCACGGATCGGCAGCGTCACGAACGGCTCCAAAGTCTTGAACCATGCTCCGGCGCTAATAATCGTTTGATCAGCGGCAAATTCACCGACACGCGTCCGCACGCGAATTCCGCTGCCTTCCGACCAGATCTGCTCGACCGGGGTATATGGCAAAATCGTCGCCCCCTCGACCAGAGCAAGCTTGCGGTACTCTGCGACGCAGCGCTCGCTAAACAGATAGCCGGCGTCCTGCTCATACATCGCTTCATACGTTTCCGGGAGCCGGACAGCGGGCCAGCGATGACGGATTTCGGCAGCGTCGAGCCACTCCACCCTCACTCCGGCGCGCCCGGCATCCTCGATCCGCGCTTGAAACTTGAAAAGCGCACGATCGGCCATATTCAAAACGCCGGAACGGACCAGCAGCTTCTGATTGCTTGCTTCCTCCAGCTCCAACCAAAGGCGGTCAGCTTCCAGCGCCAATGAGACATAACTCGCTCCCCCGCTGTAAGCGTGACGGATCAACCGCGGCTCGCCATGATGGCTGCCCTGCTCATGAGGAGGATCGAACGAATCGATCAGCAGCGTGCGGATGCCCCTCTTGGCCAGGTGATAGCCGGCGCTCATACCCATCGAGCCGGCACCGACGACGATCACGTCAAACGACTGCTTCATACGATCCCTCCTCGGTATTACGGCTCGGTAGCGAACCGTTCCAGCTCCGCAATCGCCAATTCAGCGAAGAAAGAGGCGCTGATCGGCAAAGCTCGTTCATCGATGTCGAAAGCGGGGTGGTGCCATTCCTTCGGCCCAGACGTTCCCATGAATGCGAAGAAGCCTGGAATCTGCTTTTGGTAAAAAGCAAAATCCTCGCCAGCCGGGGACGGCTTCGGCGTAACGACGCTGATGCCGAGTCGTTCCGCCGTCCTCCGTGCCGCATCCGCCAGCTCCCCATCGTTGTTGACGGGGGGCGGGCCTTGAATCCATCGCAAGGAGGCCTTCGTCCCGTATGCGGCAGCAACGCCGTTTACGACCTCGCCGAATCGCTCTACGACCCGGTTGCGCACCTTCTCGTCGAACGTCCGCACCGTACCGTCAAGCACCGCCGTTTCCGGGATAACGTTCCAGGCCGTTCCGCTGTTTAGACGCGTTACGCTGATGACCGCGCTTTCCAGCGGGCTTACGTTGCGGCTGACGATCGACTGAAGCGCCGTGACCAACTGAGCCGCCGCAACGATCGGATCGACGCTCGCTTCCGGTACGGCCGCATGCGAACCTATACCCTCCAGCTCGACGAGAAAGCCGTCGGCTGCCGCCATCAGCGGCCCGGGCCTGATGCCGATCGTGCCGACAGGCAGATCCGGCTTATTATGCATGCCGTAAATCGCCCGCACCCCATCCAACGCACCGCTTTGCAACACCTTCCTCGCCCCAGCGGCCTTCTCCTCCGCAGGCTGGAATACGAACCGGATCGTCCCTAGCAGCTCATGCTCCTTCTCCTTCAACAGAAAGGCGGCGCCGAGAATGGCCGCGGTATGGAAGTCGTGACCGCACGCATGCATGTTGCCGGGAGTCTTGGATGCATAGGGCAGCCCCGTCTCCTCCTGAATCGGAAGCGCATCGATATCCGCCCGCAAAGCAATGACAGGTCCCCCATGCAATCCCCCGACTTCGGCTATGAGCCCGGTCTTTAAATCGAACTGTGTCGCGATCCGAATCTCCTCCTCCTCAAGGCGTCTACGGATATAAGCGGTCGTCTCGAACTCTTCATGGGACAGCTCGGGATATTGGTGCAGGTGACGCCTGATGTCTACAAGTTTCTGCTCAATTCCCTCCGCGCTTACGATCGTCCCGCTGCCGTTTGCTCCCATGCTGCCGCCTCCTCCTCAGCGAACGCTTCCTTTAATAACGTATAGGATCGCTTGCGCTGTTCAAAATTTTTCAAATTCGTCGAAACGACGATAAATTCTTCAACACCGTACGCACGCTGAAGTTCAAGGAGCTGTCTGCGTACCGATTCCTTCGTCCCTTTCGTGATTTGCGCCTGCTGCGTCTCTATCGTATATTCCTCATTCGACTGCTGGCCGAATTCCTCCGCTTGTTCGATCGTCGTGACGGTCAGTGTCCTGCCGCTGGCCAGCTTGATTTTGACAAGCTTATACTCTCCCGCAAGCTCCTGCGCTTCCTCCTCGGAATCCGCCACGATGACCGATAAAGCCAGAATCGGCTGCGGCCCGTTGCCGTACTTCGGCTGGTACCGGTCCAAGTACGTCCTGAACGCTTCATGGGCCGTATTTTCATCGCTATTGATAAACAACGCGTACACATAGGGCAAGCCAGATTCTGCTGCGATTTCCGCGCTTGATACACTTGTGCCGAGCACATAAATTTCGGCAGGTTGTTCGGCTATCGGCCCGGCAACAATCCCCGCAAGCGGATGCCCTGCCGGGACCCGGTTGGTAACATAATACTGAAGCTCGACCAGTTTCTCGGATAACGTAGCCGCTTCCGTGACTCCCTGCTGCAGTGCCCGTGTCGAACGGGGCAATCCTCCCGGCGCGCGTCCTACCCCCAAATCGACCCGTCCTGGCGCCAGCGACGCCAGCACGTTGAAATTTTCTGCAACCTTATAAGGGCTGTAATGCTGGAGCATTACCCCTCCAGAGCCGATTCGAAGACTCTCTGTCTTCGCCAGCAGATGGGAAATGAGCACCTCGGGCGAAGTACCCGCAACCCGGTCGGAATCATGATGCTCCGACACCCAGAATCGATAATAGCCGAGCTGCTCCGCCAGGCGTGCGAGCTCAATCGTATGCCGGAAAGCCTGTGACGGTGTTTCTTCCGGCAAGATGGGGGTTTGATCCAGCATACTGAGCTTGATTCCCATATCGTTCATCTCCCGTTTCTATGCATTAAACAACTCGATTCGAGATCAAGAACTGCACAATTTCCGATTGTTCTCCATTTAGGCTAATAATGTTCGTCTGCAACGCAACACCTGTCACTTCGGCGACATCTATCGGGTAAAGAAGCTGTTCCCGCACTTCCTTGAGTACGCACAATCTCGGCAAAAAGCAGATGCCGGCTTTATTCAAGACAAGCTTCTTGGCCGTCTCCGCATTATCGGTATGAATTTCGATCAACGGGGGCTTGTTCAGGCTTTGGAACACGCGGTGAATCCGAAGCCAGTCCAGTGAGCCGCATTCGAAGAAGACGAACGGCTGATCGACGATCAATTCCACCGATACCTCCTTTATTCCGGCTAGAGGATGGTCCGCGTAGGCGTACAAACGAATCGGATCCTCATAATACTTCACGGATTGAAGATTCGGGTGACTCACGTTGCGGACAAATCCGATATCCAGCTCCCTGTTCAGCACCTTGCTTACGATGTCGTCTGTAACGGCCGTCGTCACCTTGATTTGAAGACCCGGGTACTGCGCCTTCAGCTTCGGCAGCAGCTCCGGAATCATATAATTGGAGACGGATACGGTACAGCCGATCCGCAGCTCATTCGGGATTGTTCGCTGCCGCTGGATGTGCTGCTTACCCTTCTGATAAATATGCAGCAATTGCTGGGCATACGGCAGAAATTGACGTCCCTTCTCAGTCAGCTGCACTTGCTTGCCCAAACGATCGAACAACCGGCAGTCCAGCTCCCGCTCCAGCGATTGAATTCGCGCTGTAACCGATGGCTGAGAGAGGAACAGCACCTCCGCCGCTTTATTAAAGCTGCCATAGTGAAACACATATACAAAAGCTTCGATGTTCTCGATATTCATACGCATTTCTCCAGATCGACATAGAATAGGAAGATCAAGTGTCAAAATAAAAAGAGACCTTCAAAGCGCGTCCATCCAAAATTACATTCAGGTTGAAGGCTTCAGGTCTCCGGCTGCCCGGTTGACAACTATAAATTTATCCTATACTTTACTCGTCATAACCAAGTATGTCAATCGGAATTTAATTATTAAAACGTCGAACCTTCTCCACATGTATAATCTGCTTCGTGTCCATACTAACTGTGCTTTCCCGCAGGCTTGAGCAGCGCTGTCATCGTTAAGTTCAAACGATAGTGCAAGACATGCGTCTCTCCGTTCTGGAAATCCTTGTCTGGAGCGCGTTCGAAGCCCAAACGCTCATACAGCTTGACGGCTGACGCCATCATAGCCGAAGTATGCAGGTGCAAGTATGCCGCTCCCAAGGTTCGAGCTCGGCGTACGCATTCCTGAATAAGCGCCGTTGCAACGCCCTTGCCCCTTGCACTCGGAGCTACGGACAACAGCCGGATAATCGGTCCGTCGATTCCAAGCTCGGGCTTGCCGTAAGCTTTCTCCGAGGATATAAACAATAAGACGCTGCCCACGATCTCTCCGTTCAGTTCGGCAACGATGCGGGCCTCCGGTCCATCGCCGTCAACGGAACCTGCGATGGACTCCCGATAGGCTTCCCATCTTTTCTTAGGCAGTGTATCGGCATATTGCTCATATGCGGCAAGCGCAACCGCACGAATCACTTCCCCGTCGCCCTCTGCCGCATCTCGAATCAGCAGTGTTCCTTCATTGCTCCCCATCTCCCATCCCCCGCTTCCTGATTGTAACTTGGCAAATTCCGGCTTATATCACGGGATCGTGACATGCCGCATAATGACCTGGTCCAACCTCACGGAACGAGGGTTGCTCGGCAGCGCATCTGGCTGTGGCGGCCGGACAGCGTGTACGGAATCGGCAGCCGGAGGGAGGGCGGGCCGGCGACGGTATTTCCCCCTGGATGACGGCAAATTCACGCCGACGCTGCGGATCCGGCACCGGCATGGAGGATACGAGCGCTTTCGTATAATGATGCGCCGGATGAAGGAACAACTGCTCGCTGGGAGCGATCTCGACCAGCTTGCCTAAGTACATGACGCCGATCCGATCGGATACGTATCGCACCACATTCAATCCATGACCGATAAACATCAAGGTTAGATCCAGCTGCTGCCTAAGCTCCTGCAGCAGATTGACGATCTGCGCCTGCACGGATACGTCGAGCGCCGATACCGCCTCATCCGCCAGCACGAACTTCGGACGCAGGGCGATCGCTCTCGCGATACCGATCCGCTGCCGCTGCCCGCCGGAAAATTCATGAGGATAGCGGTCGTAGGAGGCCGCGCTTAAGCCGACCAGGCGCAGCAGCTCTTCAACAGCCTCCCTCTTCTCCCGGGCGCTCAGATTGCCGTGAACGGCGAACGGCTCACCGATGATATCCCCGACCTTCCAGCGTGGATCGACGGAACCGTATGGATCTTGGAAAATCATCTGCATATGCTTGCGCTCCTCGCGCAAGCGGGCTCTGGACAATGCGGCCAGATCCTGACCCTCGAACAGGACGGACCCGGAGGTAGGCCTTTCAATATGAAGAAGCACCCGGCCGAGCGTCGACTTTCCGCTTCCCGATTCGCCGACCAGACCGAACGTCTCGCCCTTGCGAATCGAGAACGATACATCATCGACTGCTTGGACCGCTTTCTTCTCCCGCGAGAAGAGCGACCTGCCAAAGGGGTAATGCTTGGTCACATGCCGCAGCTCAAATAGCGCATCCGCATCAGGCCCTGCCGATTCGGCTTCCGCGCGTAGAGCAGCGGCAGCGACTTCAACATGCGGCGTTATCGACGCTGCCGACGCGTCCGATTCACCGCTGAGCAGCCGCTCCACGTTCCAGCAGGCCGATTGCCGGCCGTCTCTGTCCTGCAGTACCGGCGCCTCGCGAACGCATTGTTCCGATGCATACGGACAGCGGGGATGGAAGCGGCAGCCACTAGGCAAGTCGGCCAGACTCGGAATCGAACCCGGAATCGCGTACAGCCGTTTCGAGCGGTCGCTCTCCATCATCGTAATCGACTGCAAGAGCCCCTGCGTATAAGGGTGATAAGGCTGCGCAAACAATTCTGCTGTCGATGCCTGCTCGACCACTTGCCCCGCGTACATGACAACGATCCGGTCTGCGATCTCTGCGGCGATGCCAAGATCGTGCGTAATGAGCAGAATCGACATGTTGAATTCGACCTTCAATTCTTGCAGCAACTGCAAGATCTGCGCTTGAATCGTAACGTCGAGCGCCGTTGTCGGTTCGTCTGCAATCAGCAGCTCAGGTTCGCAGCTTAAGGCCATTGCGATCATCGCCCGCTGCAGCATCCCGCCGGACAGCTCGTTCGGATATTGCTTCATCCGCAGCTCGGGCTCCGGTATACCGACGCGCCGAAGCAGCTCCACAGCTCGATGCCGCGCTTGGTTCGAGGTTTTTTTCCGGTCATGACGCAGAATGGTCTCGATGATCTGCTTGCCGATCGTAAATACCGGGTCAAACGCCGCCATTGGCTCCTGGAACACCATCGCCATCTTTTTTCCCCGCAGCGACCGAAGCGCGTGCTGCGAAAGACCGGCCACATCGATCCCATCCAGCATGATGGTCCCGGCTCTAATTGATCCGTTCTCATCGTCAATCAGACGCATGACAGCTTTGGATGTAACCGTCTTTCCGCTCCCCGATTCGCCTACCAGACATATCGTTTCGCCGGCTTTGATGGAGAAGCTAACGTCACTGATCACTTGCAGTACGCCCCGACTCGTAGCGAATTCGACGCTAAGCCCTTCTATATCCAGTAATTGGCTCATCCGGGTCTCCTCCTATGATCGGCGCTTCTTCGGATCCAGCGTGTCGCGCAGCTCGTCGCCGATTACGTTGACGGACAAAACGAACAGCGTAATCGCTAAACCGGGAAACGTACAGATCCACCACGCAACCGTCAAATATCCTCTTCCTTGCGAGAGAAACGCGCCCCAATCAGGTATTTCCTTCAACACGCCAAGCCCCAGGAAGCTAAGACCGGATCCGGTCAGAATGGAGGTGCCTACACTGACGGCAGCCATGACCAGCAGCGGAGTCAACGAATTGGGCAGAATGTGCTTAAAGAATACAGACGGCTCTGTAGCCCCGATGGAACGGGATGCCGTAATGAACGAGCGGTTCTTGATGCTGAGGATTTGTCCTCTCATAATTCTGGCATAGTTTGGAACCGTGGCTATTGCAACGGCTAATATGATGTTCCGCAGCCCCGGTCCTAACGCAGCGGCGACCGCCAGAGCGAGCAGCACGCTAGGAATCGTCATGACCACGTCGATCACCCGCATCAGCACACGGTCCACCCATCCGCCAAAGTAGCCCGACAAAGCCCCGATCGCCCCTCCGGACAGTCCGCCGACAAGCACCGAAGCGAAGCCGATCAATAGCGATTCGCGGGCACCGTACACGATGACGCTGAATACGTCCCTGCCGAAATAGTCAGTGCCCAGCCAATGCGCCGCCCCAGGGGCCAGCAGGATTTGATCCGCTTGCATGTCGGTAGGCGAGTAACGGGCAATCCACTGCGGGACAAGGGCGCAGACGACAAGAAATAAAAAGACAAGTGCGGCAGCGTACACGAACAACCTCGAAACGGCTATTCGGGGGAACGCACGATGATGCCCCGCAACGGCCCTTTTCATCCGCCATATCGGTTTCACGGTTGCTGCTTCTCTCATCCTCATCTTCCTCCTCTAGCTTTGCAGGCGTCTAACCCGCGGATCGATGTACGAATACGAAATGTCGACGCAAGCATTGACGATGACATATACGATGGCCGTAAACAAAATGACTCCCTGGACAACCGGCAAATCCTTGGCCATGATGGCGTCCGCAACAATCCGCCCGATGCCTTGCCGCGAGAAGACCGTTTCAATGACAACCGTGCCCGCCAGCATCTCGCCGATCAGGATGCCGAGCATGGTGACGGCCGGTATGAGCGCGTTGCGCAGCGCATGACGATACATGACAGCCCTCTCCAATAAACCTTTGGCACGCAGCGTCGTAATAAACGGTTCGCCGAGCACTTCAAGCATGGAATTCCGCACCATACGGACGATAAATCCGGCTCCGAGCATACCTAGCGTTAAGGCTGGAAGGATCAGAGTCTCCAGTCCGTCCGAGCCCATAGCAGGAAACCAGCCGAAATATACAGAAAATACGAGGATAAGCAGGATGCCCGACCAGAAGGTGGGCATGGAGATACCGAACAAACCGACGATCCTGGCTGCCATATCGATCGCCTTATTCCGATGTATAGCCGATAGGACGCCCAGCACCATGCCGACAATGACGGAGACAGCCGAAGCTGCAGTCGTAAGCGCCAAAGTAGCCGGGAAATGCGTGATGATTTTCGGCAGGACCGGCTCCGAATTCACCAGCGATTTCCCGAAATCCCCGTGAAGCACACGGTTGAAGTAGTTCAGAAACTGTTCATAGAACGGCCGGTCTACACCCAGCTGATGCCGCAAATTCGCAATCGCCTCCGGGCTCATCGAGCTGGGATCGATCATGTTCATCACGACGTCGCCCGGGAGCACATATAGAATGCAGAACACCAGAATGGAGGAGCCCGCCACGACGCCCAGAGAGCTCAATAATCGAACCGTTATGGCCTTGCCCATCTAGCACCCTCCCTACTTCTTAACGAGCGAGACGTCATTGAATATCGGATAACCGAGCGAATCGAATTTCAGACCGGAAAATGCATTTGAGGCCGCTACCGTATAAGGGAAGACGTATATCGGAATGATGACGGCATTATCGATAATATAGTGCTGTACCTTCTTGTAGATCTCTTTGCGCTTGGCTTCATCCGTCTCTACGACGCCTTGCTCGAGCAGCTTGTCAAGAGCAGGGTCCGACAGACGGGATAGCGACGGGCGCGTATTCGGAGCGGTCGTGTGATAGAACGAATTGAGCGCGACCGGATCCGAATTGACTTGGCTATTGCCGTAAAGGTCATATGACTGATTCGTATAAATGACGGTCTGCACGTCTTTCGTAATCTCCACTTCGACGGCGATGCCGACCTTCTTCAACTGCTGCTGGACGATGGCGGCGATGTCATTGCGCTTCTCGCGGTTCGGCGAGCCGTCGACATAATGCAGCGTAAGCTTCTTGCCGTCCTTCTCGCGTATGCCGTCGGCCCCCTTGACCCAGCCTAATTCGTCGAGCAAGCGGTTCGCTTTGTCGGGATCGGGCTTGATCGAATTTTCCAACGAGGGATCATAGCCAAACATATTAGGCGTCAGCGGCGACCATGCCCGTTGATACGTCCCCAAGTACAGCGACTTGATGATCGAGTCGACGTCAACGGCATATTGCACAGCCTGCCGGGCCTTTACGTCATTCCATGGCGCCCGGCTTTGGTTAAAGAACAGTGTGTACGGCAGCCCGCCTGTATTGAATTGCAGCACCTGCAGCTTGGCATCGTTCTTAAGCGTCACAATATTTTGCGGAGGAATGGTTTCGGCGGCGGTCACTTGCCCGCTCTGGACGCTGCCGATGCGGGTCGCTTCTTCCGGGATGATTTTGAATGTGATGGCGTCCAAATAAGACTGGCCTTTATTGTCGACCAGTGCCGGCGCCCAGTTGTAGTCGGGATTGCGCTCCACCTTGATCTCTGAATTATCGTCCCACTTCACGAATTTGAACGGTCCTGTGCCGACCGGGTTTTTGCCGAATTGATCGCCGTATTTCTTCGCTGCGGTTGGAGAAACGATGCCGAGCATGGCTTGGCTTAAGTTGCCCAGGAAGGCAACGGACGGCGTCTCCAGATTCAACTTGATCGTGTATTCGTCAATAACCTCGGACGATTTGTAAGGCTTCAGCAGCGCCGTGGAGTTGGCGGCCTTCGTGGCCGGATCGAGAATGCGGTCGAAGCTGATCTTCACAGCCTCTGCGTTAAACGGCGTTCCGTCATGGAATTTGACATCCTTGCGCAGCTTGAACGTGTAGCTCTTGCCGTCCGGAGATATCGTCCACTCGGTGGCCAGCCATGGCTTGATCGTGTTGTCCGGCAATTGAACGACGAGACTGTCATAGATCGTGCGGAACACTCTCACGGCTACGGCCAGACCGCTGCGATGCGGATCGAGCGAGTCCGGCGACGTGGCCAATGCGTAAGAGATCTCACCGCCGGACGCGGCTTGCGCCTTTACCTCCGTGCTTCCCGCATTACCGGGCGAGCTTGGTCCGGCTTTCGAATCAGCCCCTCTGCAAGCCGACAAGACCATAACTACAGCTGACATAAGTGCGATTAATTTGACCCAACGAGCCTTTTTCATATGACTCATACCCCCGCCCCATAATAAAAACAAATAATTCCTATGTGATATGTATGATTTATTTTCCTTACTTTACCATTCGAGTTAAAGACCGTCAATCCGTGTAAGGCAAAACATATTCTATCCATGTATAGAAAGGTTCTATAGAGCGGGGCATCAGCAAGCAGCAACAAAACCAGCCTTCATCTATAGAGTGAAAGCTGGATATTCATCACTGCCCTGAATCATGCGAATTTCATAGGATGTCCCCTGTGCTGCGTTGATTCACGACCAATTCTCCGTGAATAACCTGCGGGTTCTTGAGCAAATTGAAGATCGGGCATACCTGTTCGATGGCTTCATGAAGCGCTTGAAGCGTTTCTTCTGACTCAACCGATTGGATGAACAGCTTGTAGCGAATGTTATGAGGATACACAGGGATATGTTCATAGCCGGGTCTGCCGGCTAACGGATGCATATCTCCCTCGACCTCCACCTCCAGCGATTCTAGCGAAACCTCGCGTTCCGCCGCCTGAATCAATGCAATATGCGTCAAGCAGCTGCCCAGTACGCCAAGCTGAAGCTCCGGCGAGGAAGGTCCAAGATTATAACCCGCGAAATCCGGCGGACTGTCGCTGATCACTTGAAAATCGCGGATGCGGATTTCCCTCACCCCGCTGCGTCCGAGAGTTTGGGCTTTAGCCCGCAGCGTAACGCCTGCCGCCTCGGGCTGCTGCTCCGCCTTCTCCTGGCGCTCAAACAAGGCAGCTCGCTTCTGTTTCAAATATTCGTTCAAGGTTGTCATTGCGCATCTCCTCCGAAAATCTGCTGCAGTTCTCTAATAATTGCCGTTTTCTCTGTCTCACGCACCTGACTTCTGCGTGCCTTCAGATAACGGAGCAATGATTTCTTCGCCGTGTCCTCCAGCTGCGAGATCGCTTTGCCGCGCCCGTCGAATTCCGGATGTTCGTTCCAGAACGTTTCCTTCCACTCGTCCAGCAGCTCCGTGAGCTCTTCAGGCCGTTCAATGAACACGCCGAGCTCCTCGCCCTTCCTGTTAAAAAACACATAAGTCGTTCAGTAAGGCGATAACATTGTCCGATGCCGAATCTCCTTGGTCATTGATTTGGTTGACGGTTATTGGCGCGTTGACTATTCCGATCGTAATCGCTTTTTCCTTCTGAGGTGCCGCCGGTTCGGACGTTTTCCCGTTATCGGCAGCTGCCGGCTTCTGAGGCGCCGAGGCCGCGGGCGTTGACGAGCCGCCGCAAGCCTACAGTATCAGCATCAAACCTGTTAGTGTAAATATGAATCCGTTGCGATAAATGGTTCTCATCAGATAGGTGCCTCCACATTTTAAATCCATTTCGGATTGTCATTTATATACGTTTTGTTCCTCTTTAGTGCGAAGCTGAGCATCGTATAATGCAGGATTTACGACTTTCCGAAGGAGATGCATCGTTCCGTCTCCGTTGCCCCGGTCAATCGACTCGATTCGCTCATAGCCCTTCTTTTCATACATCGCCAAAAGCCACGGATGCTTCTCAGCCGTTGCCAGCGTGAGGGCGGGCGCTCCAAGTTTGTCCCGGATAATCGTTTCCTCCACCCAAGTAAGCAGCCTAGTGCCGATTCCGATTCCCTGATACTCCGGATCTACTGCAAACCATTTGACGAAAGGAAGATCCGTCTCCCAGCTATGCAGTTTCTCCTTCGACAAGGTCAGCGTTGCAGCGATTTTCCCGTTCAGCTCCAGCACGTAGCACTCGTTCTTTGTGATGTTGTCTTGAATAAGGGCAAGATCCGCATTAGCCGCCGGCCAATGAAGCTCCAGCTCACGAATCGTCTCGTAGGCCTCATAGATGACGTGCAACAGTCTTTCGGCGTCTTCCACGGCGGCAAGTCGGTAAACTTCACTCATCGTGATCCCTACCTCTCGATCAGATAACTCAGATGATGGCTTGGCGAAGGACAAATCCTTCTGGTAAGCCAGCACTTGATCCCACGTCCCGCTGAAGATCGGAATGCGGTAATAGCCGACCCGTTCATAAAGCGCCGCAGCTTCCGGCTGCTTCGGGCCGGTCTGCAGCTTCATGCTGCTGTAGCCAAACTCCAACGCCAGACGCTCCAGCTCCGCCAAAATCGCTTGGGCCACTCCCTTACGACGATAACCGGACCTGGTGTACATCCTTTTGACTTCTACTGCATTGTCTTCCAAAGGCCGCAGTGCGCCGCATCCTACCGGATAACCGTCTATTCGAGCAACCACGAAAGCGGCACGCGGCACTTCGACGTCTGACGGCTCAAAGCCTGCAGTGCCGTCGGAGTCGTACAGCACTCCAAGTTCCTCGCTCAACTCCTTGATTAATTGCTCCGAATCGGCGCTTCTAATATCCTCGGGTCCAGCAGTAACTTGTACTGACACTTTCCAATCCCCCTATCATTATCCGATTAACCGAATATGAATTGTCGGTTATAGACGTGTATAAATTCATCTGCTTCTCCTCTTAGGATTTCCCCACCAGTTCGTCGTCTTTTGAATACCGGTTCCTCGGGATCGGCAGCCCCAGATTGCCCCGCAGCGTCTCGCTTTCGTATTCCGTACGGAATAAACCTCGCTCCTGCAGGATGGGAACAACGTGATCGATGAATTGCTCCAGCGCGTTCGGTACGGCAGACCCAATCATGAACCCGTCCGCCCCACCCGCTTCGAACCATCGCTGTATCCGGTCGGCTACCTGTTCCGGCGTACCGATAAAGTTGCTGCGAGGCGTGGCAGCCTGCAGAGCAGCCTGACGCAAGGTCAGGCCGTTCTCCTTCGCATGTTGTTTAATGCGATCGGTTGTGCTCTGGAAGCTGTTCTTCCCTAGGTTGCCAAGATCGGGGAACGGCGCGTCAAGCTCGTATTGCGAGAAGTCATGATGCTCGAAGTAACGGCCTAAATACACCAGCGCATCTTCAGCAGAGACGAGTGAAGCTGCCTTCTGATACTTACGCTCCGCTTCCTCCTCCGTGCTTCCGATAATGGGACTTATGCCCGGGAAGATGAGGACGTGGTCCGGATTACGGCCGAAGGACGACGCACGGCTCTTCACATCCTGGTAAAAGCCGACGGCCTCCTCCAGCTTCTCATGCCCCGTAAATATGGCATCCGCTTCCTTGGCCGCATAGTTTTTCCCTACTTCCGACGAGCCCGCTTGGAAGATGACCGGGTGTCCTTGCTTGGAGCGGGCGATGTTGAGCGGGCCTTTGACCGAGAAGAACTCCCCTTGATGATTCAAGGTGTGCATCTTCGACGGCTCGAAGAACACGCCCGAAGCCTTGTTGCGCACGAACGCATCGTCTTCCCATGAATCCCACAAGCCGCGCGTCACTTCCAGGAATTCGGTCGCGATTCGGTAGCGCAGATCGTGGTCAGGATGCTCCTTCTTTCCGTAATTCAAGGCGGAGCCCTCGAGCGGGGAAGTGACGATGTTCCAACCGGCACGTCCGCCGCTGATGACATCGAGCGATCCGAATTGACGGGCTACGGTAAAAGGCTCGCTGTAAGACGTCGATAACGTTCCGACGAGACCGATATGCCGGCTGACGCTCGCGAGCGCGCTTAGTATGGAGATGGGCTCGAATCGATTCAAGAAATGAGGGATCGATTTCTCGTTAATATAGAGACCGTCTGCGATAAATACAAGATCCAGCTTCCCCGCTTCCGCCTTCTGCACCCATTTCTTATAGAGTTCGAAATTGACGCTGGCGTCGGCAATGGCATCAGGATGACGCCATGCGGACGTACTGCTTCCGACACCGTGCAGCATAGCGCCCAGCTTTAATTGTCTGTTTCTGGACATGATTGGATTCCTCCTCCGCAAGACCCGGGACCCGCATCGCCTTATACGGCAACGGAAGCCTGCTTGATTCGTTCGATTTGTCCCAGATGGACGTTCACATGCTTCGTGAATCCTTTGACAATGTCCACGATCCGCACCGTTTCGCCCTTGGCATTAACGCCCGTCTTCTCCCAATCCTCATCGGTCAAACGCCGGTATAACAAGCTGTTGTAACGGAGCAGCTGTCCGAACACCTCCAGAATGTCGGCCGCATCGCCGTCATTCGCCTTCTGCCCGCTCACCCATGCGTCTTGATTGAACGCAGGCAGCCGGGCCGTCGTGCCTGCCAGAATATCACGAATCCGGAATGAAACGACAATGCTGTGGTCGGCAAGATGTGCAAGAACTTCGGTGACGCTCCATGATTCCGGAGCCGCCTTCCATGTTAATTGCTCCTTATTTAGTCCCTCCACGGCCAGAACTAACTGATGATGCGTATCAAGGTACGCTTGAATATCAACCTGACTCATCCCATTTCCTCCTCAATTGATGTAACGGCTATCAGACACAGCTATATTCCGGCTGCGACTCCTTTCAACGCTTCATGCAGCAGCTCGAATGAGCGGAGGCGACTGGAGAAATTCTGAATTCTCGTCGTTACAATAAATTCGTTGACGCCTGACTTTTCCTGCAGAGACAACAGCTCCCTCCGCACCGTTTCCTTAGAGCCTTTCGTGACTTCCGTCTGCTTCTCTTCGATCGTGTACGGTTCATCGGATTGCCGGCCGAACTCCTCCGCCTGCTCCAACGTACCGACAGTCAACTTCTTTCCGCTCGCCAGATGAATTTTGTAATGCTTATGCCCACCGACGAGTTCCTGAGCCACCTCATCGGTGTCCGCCACCACAACCGACAAGGCTAGCAAAGCTTGAGGCGTTCTGCCTGATTCAGCCTGAAACCGCGACCGATAAGCTTGGATCGCCTCGATGGCTGCAGCTTGATCTCCATTAATCGCTAAGGAAAACACATAGGGCAATCCAAGCGAAGCGGCAATCTCCGCACTATCTTTGCTGGCGCCGAGCACATAGATCTCAGGGGGGCTAGGCGGGATAGGCGACACTTTCACCCCGGCTAACGGATGGTTCTCCGGGAGACGGTTGTTTACATACGAATCGAGCTCAACCAGCTTCTCGGTTAACGATTGGGGAGCCGCAATACCTTGCTGCAAAGCTTGTGTACTGCGAGGCAGTCCGCCCGGTGCTCGACCGACTCCCAAATCCACGCGTCCCGGAGCCAGCGAAGCGAGCACATTGAAATTCTCCGCAACCTTATACGGACTATAGTGCTGAAGCATGATGCCCCCGGAGCCGATGCGAATCCTCTCTGTCTTGGCGAGCAGATGCGAAATCAGCACCTCCGGTGACGACCCTGCCGTATTCTCGGAATCGTGGTGCTCCGACACCCAGAATCGGCGGAAGCCGAGTTCTTCCGCCTTCCTCGCCAGCTCAATCGTATGTGCGAACGCTTCTGTGGCTGTTTCACCCGGGTAGATCGGACTTTGGTCCAGAACGCTAATCGCAATCGCCACGGCGGTTACCTCCTAGATGGAATATGACAACTCAGGTCTAATTCGCCTCAGGAACTGCTTCGTCCGTTCCTCTTTCGGCTGATTGAACAGCTCGCCAGGCTTACCCTCCTCCACAATGACTCCCTCATCCATAAAAACGACGTGGCTCGCGACATCCTGCGCGAAGGTCATCTCATGGGTAACGATGATCATCGTAATCCCTTCCTTAGCGATCTTGCGAATGACCGAAAGCACTTCGCCGACCAGCTCGGGATCAAGAGCTGAGGTCGGTTCGTCGAACAAGATGACTTCCGGATTCAAGGCCAGCGCGCGGGCGATGCCTACACGCTGCTGCTGGCCTCCGGACAACTGGGACGGGTACGAATCCAGCTTGCTCCTGAGACCTACTTTCTCCAGCAGCTCGATGCTGCGCTGCCGCGCTTCCTCCTTTGGCAGCTTCTTTACGACTACAAGCCCTTCCATGACGTTCTCGAGCGCCGTCTTATGACGGAACAGATTGTACTGTTGGAACACCATGGCCGTCTTTTGGCGCAATTGGTGAATCTCCTTCTTGGTGGCTCGCTTGCAATCGACGCTGAAATCATCGATTGTGATGACGCCGTCGTTCGGCTTCTCCAAATAATTCACACACCGCAGCAGCGTCGTTTTGCCGGAGCCGCTCGGCCCCAGAATGGCCACGACTTCACCTTTGTTTACCGTCAAGTCGATACCTTGGAGCACTTGGTTCCGTCCGAACGATTTTGTGATTTTCGCTAAAGTTATCATGTTACACCCCCCAAATATAGTCATGCGTGCCTTATTCAAATCACTTATAATTCCAATTACATGAATAAGAAATTAGGTATGGTTCGTTCGCACTGTTCAAGCAAGCTTACGCCACGCCGCCCCTGCTGTACACATTCAACCGTTTTTCCAGTAAGCCCGAAATATACTCGGCTATAATCGTTAATATCCAGTAGACGACTGCCGCCGCAATATAAGCCTCCAGGTATTTCCAGTTTCTCATAGCCACGATATGCGCCGTTCCGTTCAATTCCTGCAAGGATATCATGAAGGCCAGCGAAGAGCCGTGCAGCAAGCCGACGAATTTGCTCAGCAGGTTCGGCAGGCTCACCATTAATGCCTGAGGAATCACGATGCGCTTCATCGCTTGCGGTGTTGTCATGCCTACAGATAAGGCTGCCTCCAATTGCCCAATGCTCACCGACAAGATCCCGGATCGGATCGTTTCCGACATATAAGCGCCGATATTCAGCGTGAACGCAACCAAGATAAACAGGATCAGGGGGATCACGTTGGAACGCACCTCCCACCCATAACGCACCGCCAACGCGTCGAAAATCATCGGAAGAGCAAAATAGATAAGCATAATGTGAAGCAGCAGTGGCGTTCCCCGGAAGAAGGAGACATAGAATTGAGCGATACGATGGATATATTTGACCTCATACATGCGTACGAAGGCAACAACGGTACCGACGATGAATCCCGTAAACAACGGCACGATGGAAATCACCAAGGTAAGCGGCAGCGCCTTCAGCATAGCCATGAAAGCCTCAAGGATAAAGCCGAAATCGATTTGGATAGCCATCCCCCCTCCTCTTTAGTCGATGGCAGCGACAGGCTTCTCATACTTGTTCAGCCTGTGCTCTATTCTGCGGTACATATACTCGAAGATAAGGACGATCGAATAGTAAATGATCGAAAGCGCGATCCAGATTTCTAGAAAATGGTACGTCGTTCCCAGCATTTCGGCACGTCCGACGACATCCATCACGCCCAGCGTATAAGCAAGAGACGTATCCTTCAAGGTGCTGATGACCAAATTCGCCACATTCGGAAAGGCTACCTTCCAGGCTTGCGGCAGTACGATCCGCTTCAATACGTCGTAGCTTCCCATGCCGATGGAATACCCGGCCTCCGCTTGACTGCGGTCGACGGCGTTGACTGAGGCTCTTACGATTTCAGAGAAATAAGCGGCAAAGTGAAGCGCGTACGTCAAGATTACGAACACAAGCGGCTGGACATCGGTCACGTCGACATGGACAGCCTTGAGCAGCTCAGGCAAGCCGTAATAGACGAGGAACATCTGTATCAGGATCGGGGTGCCCCTTGTATACGAGATGTAGATGATCACGATCCGGTTGAGCACGGGAATCTTATACAGTCTGGGCAGCGCCATAATGATTCCTGCGACGACGCCCAGCGCAACGGAAGCGACGACGATGAACAAGGTGACATGCAGAAATGACAGCAGCTTCGGAAGAAATACCCATATGAGTGTAAAATCAAACGGTTTCCCCATTCGACACCTTATGCCTCTCTATGACTCGGCAAATTATTCGTTAACCGTGAAATCCTCGCCCAGCCATTGTTTGCTCAGCTTCGCCAGCGTTCCGTCCTTCTTGATTTCGCGCAGCGTTTCATCAATCTTGCTCTTCAATTCGGTTTCGTCTTTGCGCAGCACGTAGTAGATTTTCGAGGTGTACAAGACAGGCCCTACTACTTTCTGCTGCGCATCCGCATCCCGATTCCGACCCGTCACCTGGAACAGTGAGCTGATGGTGGCGTCGACGCGGCCCGTTTTGATTTGGTTGATGATATCGTTCGTTCCGCCGCTTCCGGAGAATACAAGCTCGAACGGATTTCCGTGATTCTTGTTGTAATCCTGCAGCCACGCCGCTCCGTTGCTTCCCGGGGATGTGATGACCTTCTTGCCTTTCAGATCTTCGATCGAGTTGATCGTATTGTTGTCTTTATGGACAACGACTTTGCTTGGCCAGATGTTATACGCTTCATCGTTAAACAGAAACTTCGCTTGTCTTTCCGGGTTCACTTCATATTGGTTAACGGCCAGATCGATTTTGTTAGCTTCCAGGCTCAGCAGGATATTCGGAAACTCCATCGTCTTGAATTCAAATTCGTATTCGGGGAGACGTTTGTCGATTTCCTTGGTTAATTCGATGTCATAACCGGTCAGGTTGCCTTTGTCGTCAAAAAAAGTAACGTCTTTGAAGGTGCCGCTCGTGCCGACTATGATCTTCTGCACCTTCTGCGGCGCTGCGCTTGGTGGAGCCGTGGCGGGAGCCGCGTTAGCTCCCCCGTTAGAAGCCGGCTTAGCCTCATCCTTTGCGCCGCAGCCTGCGAGCAGGAATACGGCAGCTATCGAAATGGTCATGATTTTCATGATTTTCATGGGTACACTCTCCTGTTTATGTACTGCTTATGTATCGTTGAAATTCCATACCTTCACACAACTTCAGGCTTAAGCGTATACCGGTTGCGTGGAATCGAAAGCCCCAGGTTTCCGCGCAGCGTATTGCTTTCATACTCCGTACGAAAGATACCGCGCTGCTGTAGAATCGGTACGACCAAATCGACAAAGTCGGCCAACCCGTTCGGCACGACCGTACGAATATTGAAGCCGTCAGCCGCGCCTCCTTCGAACCATTGCTGAATCAGATCGGCTACTTTCTCGGGCGTGCCGACAAAATTGCTTCTCGGCGTTGAAGCCCGCTGCGCGACTTGACGCAGCGTTAACCCCTGTTCCTTGGCATCCCGTTTGATCTTGTCCGTCGTACTCCGAAAGCTGTTGCTTCCGAGATCGCCAATGTCGGGGAACGGAGCATCCAGCGGGAATGAGGAGAAGTCGAAATGCTCAAAGTAACGGCCCAAATAATTGAGCGCCTGCTCAATCGAGACCAGCTCGGCGATTTCCTGATATTTGCGCTCGGCCTCTTCTTCGGTTCTGCCGACGATCGGGCCGATGCCCGGAAAGATCAGAATCTCATCAGGATTACGCCCATACTCCGTCGCTCTGGACTTTACGTCCTGATAGAACTGCCTTGCTTCCTCGAACATTTCATGTCCCGTATATACGGCGTCGGCCGAATGGGCGGCGAGGTCCTTGCCCGACTCCGAGGAACCGGCTTGAAATATGACCGGATAGCCTTGCCTCGATCGAGCGATATTGAGCGGTCCTTGAACGGAAAAGTGCTTCCCTTTATGATTCAGGGTGTGCATCTTGGCCGGATCGAAGAATACGCCGCTCGCTTTGTCGCGTACGAATGCATCATCCTCCCATGAATCCCACAAGCCCTTGACGACTCCCAGATGCTCTTCGGCGATTTCGTAGCGCAAGGAGTGGTGCGGATGCTCTCCCTTACCGAAGTTCAGCGCGGAGCCTTCGAGCGGCGAAGTCACCACGTTCCATCCCGATCTCCCGCCGCTAATGTGGTCGATCGAAGCGAACTGTCTGGCGACTGTGAACGGCTCGCTGTAAGATGTAGATAACGTCGCGACCAGACCGATGTTCGAGGTGACTGTCCCAAGAGCGGACAGAAGGGTTAACGGCTCGAACCGGTTCAGAAAGTGCGGATTGGATTTCTCGTTAATGAACAAGCCATCCGCAATAAACAATAGATCAAATTTTCCCTGCTCCGCCTTAAGCGCCTGCTTCTTGTAGAATTCAAAGCTGACGCTTGCATCGGTCGGCACATCCGGGTGCCGCCAGAAAGAGATGCTGTTTCCAACTCCGTTTAAATTGGCCCCTAGCTTTAATTTTCGTTGCGACATACGCCCCTCCTACTTTTGACCAAATATACACATCGGTATTATCGGGATTAGATCGTTATTTATAGTGTATACCAATACTTGGCAATACCGTATATCGTAATATTCTATTTACCCATTCAAAATTTCTATATGTCTAGGGATGCCCCGAATGATCAGATGGCCATCTTCTTCTCGAAACGGCCGCTCCGCTCCTCGAGCCATTCAAAGAGCTTCTCGAATGCAAAGCAGAGCACCCAGTAAACAATGGATGCGTCGACATACATTTCTAAGTACCGATAGCCGTCACCCGCCACGATTTTCGCGCTTGCCATAATCTCGATGACTTTCACGGTGAAAGCCAGCGAAGTCCCTTTAATCAATCCGATAAAAATGTTGCCGAAGTTGGGGAGCGCAATAACCATTGCTTGCGGAGTAATAATTCTCATCAAGCCTTGGTAGGTTGTCATCCCCACAGAAAGAGCTGCCTCCATTTGCCCCGCGTCCGTTGAGCTTAACGCCGAACGAATAATCTCAGACTGATAGGCAGCCGCATTCAACGTGAACGCAATCAACGCGAATCCAAGCGGAGAGATCGCATCAAGCGGCAAATTCCAGCCCAGCTGTTTGTGAAGAAACTCTACGAGCAGCGGCGTTCCATAGAAAGTGACATAAATCTGAACCAGCAAGGGCGTCCCTCTGATAAAAGAAACGTACAGCGCCCCCAGCTTATCCAGTACGGGTACTTTGTATATCCGGCACAGCGCGATGACGAGACCGACGATAAAACCAAGCAGCATCGAAATGACCGCCACCAGCAAGGTGGTCGGAACGGCTTTGACTACTTCCGGAAATTTAAGGATGGCAAACTCCAAGCTAAAATTATCCATACTATCTTCACATCCTGATTCGCTTCTGCTTATCTCGCAATACTTACCTGCCCTTTCCTCGAACGCCGCTCCAATCTCCCGAACAATGTTTCAATGGCGATGCAGAGCAACCAATACATGATCGAAACGATGATGTACACTTCGAATATGTTGGCTCCATAATTGTTGCCGATGATCACCTGTACTTGTCCCATAATATCCGTAATGCCTATAGTGAACGCAAGCGATGTTTCTTTGAGCAAAATGATTAGATTGTTTCCGAGGTTCGGCAGCGCCAGACCGAGGGCTTGAGGCAAAATAATCTGTCTCAAGCTTTGAAAATACGTCATGCCGACACTGTAAGCCGCCTCCTGTTGACCGCTTCCTACCGCCAGATAAGAGGAACGAATAACCTCTGATAAAAAAGCGGCACTATGTAACGAGAAGGTGATGACTGCAAAAATCAGCTTGTCCCAGTCATTCACATTAATATGAAACAGCAAGAGCAGCTGCGGCAAGCCGTAATATATCAAGAACAGTTGGACAATTGCCGGCGTACAGCGCATAAACGATAAATACGTCGTGGCGATGAAATATGAAATCCGCTTCTTTCGAATTCTGACTATGGCGATAACGAATCCCAGCAAGAGACCACAAATGGACGATAAAATCATCAGCGTCAAGGTAGTAGGCAGCCTTTCGGCTATTTTAAGAATGAGGCTTGCAGTCGTCTCCCAATTGTTATTCATCATTTGTTTTCTTTCCTGAATTGATGGCCCTGTTTGACATAATCAAGGCTTTTGAAGAAATCGACATCAAACCATTTCTCCGCGAGCTTCGAAAGGGTTCCGTCGTTCGTCAGTTGAACGGTTACAGCATCAATCTTCTTTGCAAGCTCCGATTGATTTTTATTGTACAAGAACCATACCGGCTCTTTGGAAATAACTCCACCGATTTTCACTTTCAGCTTCAAGCGATTGTTGGCATCATCAAAGCTGTTAATATTTATGAATGTCGCGTCATATTTGCCGGAATCAACGAGCTTCAAATCATCGGATGCCGTCGTCCTATCAATATCTTCGATTCTGATTTCTTTGCCCGGATGCTGGATATTGTAGTCCTTAATGATATACCTCAAGCCGGATGTCGGGGTCATGGGAACCAGCTTTTTCCCTGCCAGATCGTCCAACGTCTTGATATCATTCCGATCCTCTTTGACAGCCAGCGCGGTTATTGAATACCCATACTCGCACTCCGGGAACAAGTATTTCTTCTCTCTCTCGGGGTTTTTGAACCAGAAGTTCGCGGCTAAAGCATATTTGCCGGAATCCGTTCCGATTAACTGGGAATCAGTATCCACCGCTTCATACTGGAACTGATATTCAGGCAGCTTCTTTTCCACTTCCTTGAGGTAATCGATCATGTAACCGGCAGGCTGATTCTTATCATCGAGAAAACTGAACAGAGGAACGGGAACACCGTTTAAAGCAACCTTCACAACGGTTTGTTGATTACTGTCAGACGAGGCGGAGCCTGTCCCAGTAGCCGTGGCGGAACCGCCGTTTTGGTTAGCGCAGCCTGCTACGATCAGGCTAACGGCGCCCAGCAATAGTGCACTTGTACGAAGGATTGTGTTCTTCATGTGATTCTCCTTTATGATTTAGGTTTGGGCAGCAACGCCAGATGCCGTCGCATTCGACCATCGGTTAGCCGGACGCTCAAGTCCCAAGTGATCACGCAAGGTACTTCCGCTGTATGCTGTCCTGTACCGCCCGCGCTGCTGCAGGATCGGTACGACGTGGTCGACAAAGTCCTCCAGTCCTCGCAAGTAATGGGAAGGCATGATCGTAAATCCGTCGCAAGCTCCTTGATCGATCCATGCCTCCATCAGGTCGGCCAGCTGCTCAGGCGTTCCAACGAAAGAATAATGTCCGCTTGCCGCCACAACATGCTTGCTGAGCTGCCGAATGGTCAATCGCTCCCGCTCCGCCAAATCCTTAAGGAGCTGTACCCGGCTTTTATTGTGACTGGCTGCCACGTTAATTTCCCCAATGGGTACCGGCCCGTCGATCGGATAGGTCGATAAATCAACATTTAACAGCCCTGACAGCAGTTTTACCGCATATTCGGGATGAACAAATTCGTTGAATTGCCGCTCCAGCTCCTTGGCTTCACTTTCGGTCGATCCAAGGACGGGAGAGAATCCGGGTAAAATAAGCAATTGTTCCCGTCTGCGGCCATAACGTCCGAGCAGCCCTTTTAAATCTTCATAGAAAACTTGTGCTTCCTCAAGGTTGTCCTGAGCCGTATAAATCGCCTCCGCATGTTGGGCGGCTAACTGTTTGCCGCTTTCGGACGATCCCGCCTGGAACAATACCGGGTAACCTTGAATCGGCCTGGGAGTATAAGCTTTACCGCTGATGTTGAAGAACTCTCCGGCATGATCGACATCATGGACCTTGGCGATATCGTAGAACGCGCCTGTTCTCGTCTCAGCGAGCAGTGCGTCATCTTCCCAGCTGTCCCAAAACTTCTTGACGACATCGACAAATTCGCCCGCTCGCCGATAGCGCAAAGCATGGTCCAAATGGGCTTCCTGACTGAAGTTGAGCGCTACGCGGGCATCCTGGGAGGTCACTATATTCCAGCCTGCCCGGCCGCCGCTTATATAATCCAAGGCGGCAAAGCGTAAGGCAACATGGAATGGATCGTTATAAGTCGTAGATAGGGTCGCTGTTAAACCGATCTTCTCGGTAACGGCGGCCATAGCCGCAAGCACGGTGACCGTATCAAGTGTTGGTATGGGCCGTTCCTCGACTACCTTCCCATGACTTTCTCCGATTGCGATCTGTTCGACCAGCATGATCGTATCGAACAATCCGCGCTCCGATATTTTGGCGAATTCATGATAGAATGAAAGATCCAACAATCGGTCGGCATGGGTGTCCGGATGCCGCCAGCCCCCCGCATGCAAGCCTGGGCCAGCCAAAAATACTGCTAAATGCAACGGCTTGCTATCATTCATCTGAGCAGTCCCCCTTCATGATAGGCGTATGGATGAGCAGGCACCTTCAAACCCAAATGACCTCGAAGCGTACGGCCGGCATAAGAGGTTCGGAATAAGCCTCGGCTTTGCAATAGAGGGATGACCTCATCGACAAATGTATCGAGTCCGTTCGGCAGTACGGGAAACTGAAGATTAAATCCGTCGCTGCCATAAGCTTGATACCATTCCTCGATCCAATCCGCGAGCTGAGCCGCAGTCCCCACAAACACATGGGTCCCGCGAAGCCCGGCCACGGGATCGGCGAGTTCCTTTAGTGCCGCCGCTTTATCCCGGGCTTCCTGCTCCGTCGCCCCCAAGATAGGGAATAAATGAATGAGCACTTTCACCTCATGCGCTGCCCTCCCGGCGCTCAGAGCCTTTTCTTTGAGTAATTTGTAGAAGATCCTGGCCTCATCCAGCGTGTGCTGCGAGCATAGAATAAGATCTTTGCCTTCGATGTCGGCTTCATTCAGCTCGGCTAGTCCGTCGAGCACCCCGATACTAACGGGACGCCCCTGCGGAGGTCTTGGAACGCTTAAAGGCCCTCGCACTTTAAAATGTTTTCCGGTGTGGTGAATCAAATGCACCTTATCGGAATCAAGAAACCGCCCCATCGACTTATCAATCAACAAAGCGCCATCTTCCCAGCTGTCCCATAACTTGTCCGCAACTTCAATGAACTCCCGCTTACGCTCCACCTGTTCCGCATCCGGTAAATCCGAAGAAATGCGGCCGGCCCCTTGGCGCTTAGGTTCATATGCTCCCGTCGTTCCGGCGAACCAGGCCGTTCTTCCATGGCTTAAATGGTCAATGACGGCCAAAATCCGAGCGATGGCATACGGCTCGTGTACGGCTGTGGCAACAGCCGTGCCTAATCCGATGTACTCGGTCACCGAAGCGAGCGAGGTTAGCAGCGTCAATGGCTCGAGCAGCAGGACAGGCTCCTTGCCGGTGGCTCTAACATAATCGTTTTGACCTGTATGATCTACATAAAGAAGATCAAATTTCCCGCGTTCCGCCGTCTGTGCCAACCTATAGAAAAAAACAGGATCGAGCAGCCTTTCCGGTTCAGCCTCCGGGTGTCTCCAACTGCCGGGATAATAAGCAGTGTCCAGCAAAGATAATGATAGATGAAGCTCCCCATCACGATTACGTTTCACCATAACCTCGAAATCCTTTCGTTAATATTGAAGGCTAAGGTCGTCCGCGTAAAGCATACGACGGCAACCTTAGCCTCCAGATTTCCAGCCGGCTAGATCGATTTCAAATAAATCCAACTTTTCAAATGAGTTTTATGAGTTATGTGTTGCCTAATCTTACCTGATCCCTTGCACTTCGTCTAATACACAAGTTCTATTCATAGATAGAGAACATTTATAAAGCAGGGTACCTTTTATTTGACAACGTTTACATAGAAGCAGTCTATGCTTGGATAGAAAACATCAATTAGACGCTTTAAAGCACGGGTGATAGTGTTGCCATATATCCACACTTAAAACATGGGAATAATAGAATTTTTATCCAAAACAATCTCTATAAGGAGTGAAGGAAACAATGATTACCGTTAAGGCACCTGAGCAATATTGGAATGAACCTGACCTATTGTTCAAAAGCGGATCGTTGATCGCCCCTCTTGGGAAGACAGCGTTGATCATCGCCGGCAAAAAAGCACTGGACACCGTAAGGTCCATTTTCCTTGACAGTTTAGACCAATCAGGGATTGCCTACTCGATTCTCGAGTTCGGCGGGAAGGTCACGACTTCGGAAGTCGAAGCCTATACGGTTACCGCTTTGGAGAAAAAGGCTGACGTGGTCATCGGCATCGGCGGCGGAAAAGCCCTGGATCTATCCAAGGCGGTTGGCGGCAAGCTCAGCCTTCCTGTTGTCGCTGTACCGACAGTGGCGGCAACCTGCGCTTCCTGGGCAGCGGTCTCCGTGCTCTATGACGATCTGGGGCGTTCCTCCGGATACTTATTGAATCAACGCTCGCCCGCGCTAGTGCTTGCAGATACGCGTGTTCTGGCAGCAGCCCCCAAACGCTATCTGGCCTCAGGCATCGGCGACACGATAGTGAAATGGTATGAAACCGTCGTAAACAGCAATGACGATCCCGACGGATTAGATATCCGATTCGCGACTCAAACGGCCAAACTTGCGCTAGACAGGCTGCACACTCATTCTTTACAAGCTTATGAAACGGCCGGGACGGGAAAAGTGACTCCTGCCTTTACGGAAACGATCGATGCCGTCATCGTTCTCGCAGGATTGGCCGGAACCCTCCAAGGTTCAACCGCCCGCGCCGCCATCGCCCATTCCATCCACAACAGCCTGACCTTTATCCCGCAAACCAGCGGCTCCCTGCATGGGGAGAAGGTTGCATTCGGACTTCTAACCCAGGTCGTGCTTGAACAGAGAACAGAAGCGGAAATCAATCAGCTTGCCATTTGGCTCCATAAGCTGGGCCTCCCCCTTACATTAAAAGAGCTTGGAATCGTTCAAGACCCCGCAATTATTGCGATTGAGATAGCCAGGAGATTTCAGCTGCGGGAAAATGCGGATAAAGGTTTGTCTTTCGAGGTGAATGAGTCTCTTCTTATTCAAGCGCTTCAACAAGCGGATCAATGGGGCCGCCGCATCATTCAGGAAGCTTATGCGAAATGATAATACATAAATTACGTGGAAAAGGGTGCATATTCGATCATGACCGTGTTCAGAAAGCTCGCCAGTCAAACCGCTATTTCTTTATTCATCGTTGCTCTAGCCGCCGGGTGCGGCAGCAAGCCAGCCTCTTCCGGAGAATCAGCATCCCAGTCAGCATCTTCGGCACCTGCGGCAGCAGCCAGCACTGCTCCCGCTTCGCCTTCCGTCGACCTTAGCAAAGTCACCCTGCGCGTCGGTCAGACCGGCTGGAGCAATTTGGAGTTAGGCTTTAAAGAGGCCGGACTCAGCAATACTCCTTATAAAGTGCAGTACAGTGTATTTCAGGGCGGTAATCTGCAGCTTGAAGCGATGGCAGCGAACAATCTGGATCTCGGCTCCACCAGTGAAATCCCTCCCATATTCGCTTCTCAAGCGGCAAACGGGGGGAACTTCAAAATCATCGCTTCTTTCGAGTCTACTACTTTAAATCAAGAGCTCGTCATTCCAAAAGGCTCGCCGATCAAGAGCATAGCCGAGTTGAAGGGAAAAAAGGTAGCTTACGTAAACGCCACGACGGCTCACTATTTTTTAGTCAAAATGCTTCAGAATGCCGGTTTGTCCTGGACGGATATTGATGCCGTGCCATTATCGACATCAGACGGCTTAAGCGCGCTCATCAGCGGCAAAGTCGACGCATTGGCAAGCTACGGCAACGCCATTATTTCCGCTCATCAGAACGGAGCGACAGAACTGGCCAGCGCCAAGGATATCCTATCGGGAAATTTCTTGTATGAAGCTACACCCGAAGCGATTAACGATCCGGGTAAACACGCTGCTATCGTCGATTTTTTAACTCGGTTGGACAAGTTTTACGCTTGGACCCGCAGCAACCAGCAGAAGTGGGCCGAAATTACTGCAACCCATACGAAGCAGCCCGTCGAGCAGGCGCTTGACACGTTGAAGAAGGGCGAAGAGCAGCGTCCGTCAAAGCTCTCCGCAAACTTCGATAAGGCGATCGCTTCCCAGCAGGATGTCGCTGATACTCTGACCAGTGTAGGACTCTTAAAGAACAAAATAGAGGTCAGCGACATTTGGAGCACGGCTTTTGAAGAAGACCTGAAAAAAATAACGGCAGCAGCCAAATAAAGAGACCGATGAAAGGAGTGTACTTACAGTTGAAAGAGTCAAAAGCCAAGCAGCGCTTTCATCAAGTTGCCCCCTGGATCTTCCCTGTGCTGATCCTGTTGGCCTGGCATGTGCTTACCAGCGCGGAGCTTATTCCTTCGAATGTATTGCCGCAGCCGTTGAAGGTGTTGAGCGTCTTGATCAGCATGCTGCAATCCGGCGAGCTGTTCACCCATGTCGGAATTAGCGCCAAGCGGGCATTCAGCGGTTTGATTATAGGCGGCAGCCTTGGGTTTCTATTCGGATTAATGAACGGCTTCTGGCGCACAGCCGAAAGATTAGCTGACTCGTCTATCCAGATGATACGAACCATCCCCCACCTTTCCCTGATTCCGCTGGTCATCATCTGGTTTGGGATTGAGGAACCGGCCAAGCTGGTGCTCGTATCGTTGGGCGTATTTTTCCCGGTTTATTTGAATACGCTCCACGGCATCCGCTCGATTGATCCGGGGTTGATCGAGATGGGTCAAGTATACGGAATGAGAGGCTTCTCTCTCTATTTGCACATCATTTTGCCGGGAGCGCTCCCTTCGATTCTGGTAGGCCTCCGTTATGCCCTCGGCATCATGTGGCTCACGCTGATTGTAGCCGAAACGGTTGCAGCCAAATCCGGCTTAGGGTATATGGCTATGAACGCCAGGGAATTTTTCCAAATGGACGTCATCGTACTCAGCATCTTGATCTATGCGCTGTTAGGAAAACTGTCGGACATCGCGGCCAAGCTGCTGGAGAACTGGTGGCTGCAATGGAATCCGAATTATGCGGCACGGTAATCAAGTAAAGGGGGAGTAAGAACCATGCCTCAGAAAAAAAAGGGCTCTCGCGTTCAGATCCATCAAGTATCGAAGCAATTCAAGGAAAATCGGGTATTAACGGATGTGAATGTTACCATTGAGCCCGGAGAATTTATCGCCATCGTAGGTCGAAGCGGCTGCGGCAAAAGCACGCTGCTCCGATTGATCGCGGCCCTTGATCAACCTTCAAAGGGCTCCATCTACCTGGACAGTCAAGCTGTCGGCTCAACGCATGAGGATACGCGTGTCCTGTTTCAGGAGGCACGTCTTCTGCCCTGGAAAAGGGTGCTGGATAATGTGCGCATCGGCGCTACCAACAAGGATAAATCAAGTGCTGGAGAGGCACTGGGGCTTGTCGGATTGGCTGAACGCAGCCACGATTGGCCGAGAGTGCTCTCGGGAGGGCAAAAACAGCGTGTCGCTTTGGCTCGAGCGTTGGTGAGCCGCCCGCGACTCCTGCTGCTGGATGAACCATTAGGGGCATTGGATGCTTTAACAAGAATTGAAATGCAGCAATTAATCGAGCGTTTGTGGCTGGAACAAGGATTTACGGTCATTCTGGTCACCCATGACGTCAGTGAAGCCGTCGCCCTGGCGGATCGAGTGCTATTGATAGAGCAAGGAAAAATCGCTTTTGATACCCGGATTACTTTAGCGCGGCCAAGAGAACGGGATAACGGCTTCGTTCATTTTGAGAACCTGATTCTTAATCGAGTGTTGAATAAGGAACCAGCGGATGCGGACCCGGTTCTGTCCAGAAAGCTGTCTTATTCGATATAAATTCTGTATAGGCGGGTGAATACTATGTCTCAACAATTACAGTCATTTTCATTTTCTTTTGCCAAACGAATCCCCTCTACGCCGTCCATCGGCAGCACGACCATAACGAAGCCGGATCATATCCATTTGTCCTTCGGCTTCGCCGCGCCGCATTTATTCCCCATTGAACAGCTATCTGCCTCTGCTGCCGACGCAGTAACACAGCATGGGAGAAAAGCCCTGCAATATTCAGGCTCAGGCGGGCCCGGGAAAATACTCAAGTGGATTCAGAATCGTTCCCTTGTCCATGGGATCAAGGCGGAATCGAATCAAATACTGGTCACTTACGGCTCTACGCAGGGCATTGATCTGGCGACAAGAATTTTGCTCGATCCGGGAGATCATGTCTGGGTGGAATCTCCTTCTTTCTTCAGTGCGCTCCAAGCCTTTCGAACTGCGGAAGCTGTCATCACCTCTTTTCCCATCGATGAGGATGGCTTGCGTGTCGATCTGATCGAGTCCGCCCTGGTCGAAGCGAAGCGCAATCATACGCCTATCCCTAAATTCCTATACACCATGCCAACCTACCATAATCCCGGCGGCGTAACGTTATCCATCGAGCGCAGGAACCGTCTGGTACAGCTGGCTAAGGCGTATAACTTCTTCATTCTCGAAGACGATGCTTACTCTGAATTGAACTTTACCGGCAACAAATACCCCTCCCTCTATACGCTGCTTCCGGAAAGAGTGATCTATCTGAACACATTCTCCAAAATTATTGGTCCCGGCCTGCGTCTAGGATGGGTCATTGCGGATCAACGTGTTATTGATAAAATGAGGCTATTGAATCTGGGCGGCAGTATCGGTGTGTTTGCGCAAGAAATATTGGCGCAGCTGTTGGAGCACTTTGCTTTCCAGGAGCATGTGGACAGCCTTAGCCGGCATTACCGTAAACAAAGAGATGTCATGGCAGAGGCTATCAAGAGCAGCTTCGGAGATCATGTGACGTTTCATTTGCCCGAGGGAGGCTTCTATATCTGGCTTCGTTTCGGGAATGATGTGAATACGAGTGAGTTCTTACAGGATGCCGCGAATCGGGGCGTTAGCTTCGTAGATGGAAAAAGCTTCTTCCATAACCCGGAAGGCTACTCCTATTTGAGACTTTGCTTCAGCTATGTGAGTAAAGAACAAATCGTTCGAGGCGTAAACATATTGGCGGACGCTTATTTTGCCTACGCCAATAAATCCGCTTCTTAGGAGCGGCCTAGTCTTTCTCTAATGGGGTGACAGCATGGAGCTATACTGGAAACGCAATCTTTATATCTTATGGCTGGGCTTATTTTTCAACCACTTGGCGTATACCCTTTCGGTCCCATTTTTCCCCATTTTCTTGGAGAATGACCTCGGGATTCAGCGTGGGCTGGAAGCCTGGTCAGGCGTTTCCATCTCGATCAGCTTTCTGATCAGCGGCTTGTGCGCACCCTATTGGGGATCGCTCGCCGATAAATACGGCAAGAAGCTCATGCTTATTCGCTCAGGCATAGGCTTAGGTGCGGCGCATCTCGCCAACTATTTCGTGTATGATCCTTACATGTTTATACTTGTTCGAATTTTTCAAGGACTCATGGCAGGCTTTAGTCCTGCTTCCATCGCCTTGGTTGGAACGAATACACCGGAGAAGCATGTCGGTTATGCACTGGGCGTCATCTCGACAGCGACTGCTGCGGGGGGAATTCTCGGTCCACTCGCAGGCGGAATGCTGATTCATTGGGTGGGATTGCGCGAGTGCTTCATAGCATCCGGTCTAATAACGTTAGGTTCCGCCTTCATCATTTTATTGGGCGTTAAAGAGGTTCATGTACGACCTACAGGACCCCGTTCCAGTGTTCTGCAGGATCTGAAACAAGCTGCCGGCAACCCGAGATTGATGCGGATCTACGGGCTAATCTTATTAGTCTCGACTTCAGTTACCATTCTGGAGCCGCTGCTCACGATCTATGTGGTGCAAATCGGAAGCAGTGCAAGCAGCGCTGCGCTCACCTCGGGCATCGTTTTCTCTGCAGTAGGCGTTGCTACGGTCATTATGGGTCCCCAATGGGGGAGGATCGGCGGGCGAATCGGGTATGACAAAACACTCTTCATCGGGTTGTTAGGCGGAGGCATTGGCAATCTGCTGCAGCTCGGCTTTCATCACCTTGTCGGCTTCGGCATCCTCCGTTTCAGTTACGGACTGTTTTTTGCGGCCGTTTTTCCGGCTTTGAATGCACTCATCATTCAATATGCAAGCACAGAATTCCGCGGCCGGGCTGTCAGCTTGAGCCAAACGTCGCATCAGTTCGGCATAGTGGCCGGTCCGCTTCTTGGCGGTGTTCTCGGTGGATGGCTGGGCATTCAATTTGTCTTTCTAGTTACAGGCCTCACGCTGCTCGGAGCCGCATGGACCATAAAATCGATGGGCTCTAAGCATGCTGACCGGATGCTTACCGGGTAACATACGGCAGGCAGAGCACCTCGAACTGACACAGATTGGGATAACAAAAAGAGACCTTCAAAAAAACTCAATCCGAACCTTGCTTCAGATTAAGATTTTGAACGTCTCCGGCCCTCCGGTCGATTGTTATAGAGCGGCTCTAATTCTGCGCTAACTGAATGAGGTTACCGCAAGTATCCTCAAATATAGCCTCTACTCCCCAGTCCGTTTTTGTTGGCTCTTTTCTAAACTTTACCCCAAGCTCTATCAATCTTTCATATTCCTTGTGAATATCTTCAACACCAAAAACGATTACAGGTAAACCGGCCTCGTACAAGGTTTCCTGGTAGGTCTTGGCAAATGATTCGCCCCTTGGCTCAAGAAGTAACCCCGTACCGTCCGGCTCTTCAGGTGAAACAACGATGGCCAATCCGTATTCGGGAACGTAGGTTTTCTTGAGGAAGCCCAGAACTTCTGTGTAAAACTTAAACGCTTCGTGCGGGTTGTTAACAAATACGCTGGTTAGTGTAATTTTCATCATAATCCTCCTTTTATTTTGTTCTCTCCATAAAGCAATTCTCAATATTACCATTTTTAAGAATTATATTCATTTATTTTTTCGCCATTGCGAAAAGCCTGATGCTAGTAGCCGATTTCAACAGAGACGGTACCGTTATCTATGCGGCGAGTATTCCCTCTTGCCAAACTGCCCGTCATATATGTTGATATTGAAAGATACGGGTTCCCCATCCGCCATTCGGATACGCTCAATGATCGTTACGGGATCCTGCGGGCTAATTTCAAGAAAGTGTGCCCATTCCTCCTGACACGGCTCAATCCGTATCGATTCGTGGCGCTCCCCTTCCTTTAATGAGGAGGAATTAATCATTTCGGAAGTGGAGCTCAGATGGTCTATACTGCTGGGAATTACAGCCAATGGGCGGACAACGAATCGGCCGATTCCTCTGCGCACCCGCAGCTTGCCTTCACGTTCCAACTGCTTGACAGCGGCTCGAATCGTTTCGCGGCTGACCTTGAATTCGCTGGCCATGTCGGGCTCTGACGGCAGCTTGGTTCCTACTGCGAGCTCCCCCGTACGCATTTGCCGTTCCAGTTCTTCTTTAATTCTAAGGTAGTTATGCTTCATAAAGCCATCATACGTTTCTTTCTCCTTCATTTTCTTAAATCGTATCAAAAAAGTCATGTCACATTAAGTTTTTTGAGATGTCTAGACATCCAATCATACAGGCGCTTTGTTAACTCTGATTGATCCCAATCTTAATTCATTGTATAAAAGTGAATATTTTAATCTATTATTACACGATTCATGCCAATACAAAAGCCTCTACACGAGACCGGTCATAAAGAGCGATCACCGTGTAGAGGCGGGTACTTTGTTCTATTTACGATTGAGCGGATAAAAAATGACGTCGATCGGGAATGCCGATCCCGAGGCCGGAGAAAATTCCAGGTCCAGTGACGGCTCGGTCCCGTTCGTCCTGGCAATGATCGTATACCCCTGATAATCCATCATGACTCCCGACGGCGGGGTTTGCACGATTTTTTGATTCACCAGGAATGGCCCTTTAAACACGCCGCCGCGCGGGAGAATCAGCACGGACATTTTCGGCGGAGCCTTGATATGGATTTTGTATACCACACCGTAGTTGCCCAGATTGAGCGCAGGCTCTTTACTGAAGAAATCCGTTCCGGTCACAAATTGATCCGACGTGCCGTCGCCGATCGCGAAGCTGGAAGGACTCTTGATCGAGGAAGCATCGATGTTCCATTGAACTTCCGAACCGCTGAACGTCCCTCGTACATTCCCTTTGTAAGCCAATCTTGGGAATAAGCCGATCGTATCGAGCTCATCCTCCTGCTCCATCGCTACGAAGGAAAAGATCACCTCTCCATCCGTTTCCACATCATACAGCACATTTATCCCTTGTCCCGGGTAGAAATCAGGCATGGCTTTATAATAAGCCGTTTCGTTCGGCCTAAGCACCATCGTTTGCTCAGCCCTCTTCCCCTGCAGAAACTCAATCGTCGGTTCATTCCCCATCAGGTTGGCGTAGATCGAAGGGTACACTTCCCCTTGATTGGTCGTCTTGATCGTAACGCTGCGGGTCGGATCGCTATTTCGTACAAGGATGGCAAATTTCATTTTTCGATCCATACCGTTGACATGGGTTGCATACAGCCGGGCTTTCCCGTTTACTTTCTCCTGGTACAAAATGCCCTTCTCCGTAAACGTCTCCGGACTATCGCTCACAATCAGAGGACGGTCCGCAGGCTTCCGCTCTTGTTTGGGAATCTGCGGGATTCCGCGCAAATATTTGCGAAGCACCGCTTCTTCCTCTCGGACGTAGGTGCCAACAGGCTCGTAATAGACCTTGTGCTCAAACGCATCTAAGTAAGGCTCGTCCTTGACGAGAATACTGCGGGAATACGTGTCGCTGACATTGCCGAGGCTGTCTTTTACCGTGAGAGACACCTTGTACAGGCCCGGCGTGAAAATCGTACGCGCATTACCGATCCAATTGATGTCCGTGAGTTCCGTTCCCTTCGGATCGTAGCTGAGATTGCTGTATTGTATCGGTTCGCCGATCCGGTACGATTCCTTGTCCACGGTGAACTTGGCAACAGGCTTGATGTTCGGCGCCGCGTCGTTCGTAAACAGCGTCCGGTTCGCCTCCGGCTTTACATAGCGCAGCTCGACTCGTTTCAGCTCCTGATCGACCTTGGCTTGAAAAGAAATATAGGGCTGCAGCGAGGTCAATTCAAGGTACAGCCGATCTCCCTGAAGATCAGCATCGGTACCCCAATTGCGGCTTGCACCGTTGTCAAGGACCGTCCGGTCGGCAAGCGAGTACTCCAGAAACGCCTTCGGCGTCGTGATTTGCACCGCCTGCTTCCCTTCATCCCACTTGACAGGAATACCGAACCAGCCGGTTAGTTCCGCAGCGGGCAAGTAGTACCTTCCGTTCAGTTCAAGCGTTGCGACTTGGGTTTGTGTTTTCGACCCGTTGATATAGACTGCCGTATTGCCGGGATAGAGTAACAAGTGGCTATCCTCCGGGGCAGCCGCGGCCTGTCCGCTCACGACCCCTAAAGCGAAGACCGCCGAAAGTGACAGCAATAGTTGACGTAATGGTTGCATCAGCGTATGAAATCCTTTCTATGATTACTTATTTTCTTCTAAAGGATAGAAGATCCACTCGACCGGAGACGTGCTTCCAGGGGCGGCCAACCAATCGATATGTACTTCGGACTCCCAACCCTCCGCTCGGTAGACCACGAAGGCGCCATCCTGATCCGTCAAGCCTCCTTGGGGCAAAGCCAGCACTTGGCCATTGACTCTTACGATGCCGTTGACATAGCCTTCCTTCGCACGAAATGCAATGACGGCCTGATGCGGATGATACAAGTGCATGGCATACACCGTACCTCTATCGGAGGTTTGGGGAGTGTCCAGCGTCCATTTGGACAACACCGGCAAACTCTTCCTATCGATATCCGCGTCGAAGCGAATGTCGGCAGCAGCATCATAAACGGCCTCTACGACACTTGTTTCGGAATAGGAGCCATAGGGCTTCATCGTTTCGCTCTCCTTGGCTGCGACAAAGCCGATTACTGCCTGGCCGTCCGCCTCGATGTCCTGAATCGCTGCAAAGCCTTGCCCAGGCTCAAGCGTAACTTGCTTTAAAACTGCCGTCTCCCCCGGCTTCACCTCGATGCTTTCCTCCAAGGCCGGCTGGGTCATATAATTGACCGCCGCTTCTCTCGCATTCGCCTGATGCAAGAGGGTCGGCTGAAGCAGTCCTTCACGCGTGATATGTACCGTTCGAGTCTTGCTCTGATCCGGATTATGGATGACAGCTGCAAACTGCACCTTTTCCGCCATCCCATTGCTGTGATGCATAAATAGGCGAGCTTTGCCGTTCACGGATTGCTGCCCAATGAGCCCTGTATGTCGGATCACCCGGTTTTCCCCGCTGCTCATTCGCTTTCTCTCCGTGGACCTCTTCACAATAGCAGAAAGCTGAGGAGCGCTAGAAAGCGCGCGATTCCATTGTTCGGATTCGTCCTTGATTACGGTGCCGGCCGGTTGGGTATACCAAGGAAATTCCGATTTGCTTAAGTAGGGTTCATCCGTCACCTTCACGCTCTGAACCTCAGGCTCGCTCCAATTCCCGTTCCCATCACGCACCTGCAAGGAAACCGAGTAGGTCCCCGGTTCAAAGAAGGCCATCTTGTTGCCGGACCATCGATATTCCGGAAGCCCTTCGGCATCGGGGTCATAGCTCAAATCTATATAAGTGATCGGCTCACCGAGCCGGTACGACGGCTTGTCGGTAACAAAAATAGCGATGGGACGCGAATTCGGCTGGGTGTCCTCGGAGTAGCGAGACTCACGATAGGCGGTATCAAAGGGCTGTATGTAGGCTAAGTCCACTCGGCCAGGATTCGGTTGAAATGCATATTGCACCTGTAAGTAGGGCGCGATCCAGCTCAGCTTTACCAGCAGTGCCCCTTCATCCATAAAGGACGTCTCCTTCAAAGGCGTCGATGCTCCGTTGACACTGACCGTTTGGCGCACCAAATCCCACTCCAAATAGGCGCTTGGCGTGGTAAGTCCTGCCGTCTTTCGTTCCTCGTTCCACTTCATCTCCAGTCCAAGCTGCTGGGCAGCCCAACGAATCGGTATGTAGAAGCTTCCGTCCACAATTTGAGCCGCTGTCTCTAAAGATACGGCAGAGCCGTTGACTGTCGCGGATAATTGCTTGTCCTGCAACTGCAAATGCAGCTTGGTGCCGGATACTTGTGCTGACGCCGTATGCTCCTGGGCCGCCAAAAGCGCTGCGAGCAGGGTAAAAGAAAGTACGTGTTTCTTCTTCAAGAGCCAATGTCTCCTTCCATCGAATGAAAACTTTGTAAACCTTAATGTAGCACGATTCGGGTGAAAAATCATCCGAAAATAATAAACAGCCAAGTCCCGGGAATGTGCTCCCAAGTCTTGGCTGATTGCTCAGCGGTGGAAATTATTCCAGCTATAACGGCCATGAAACCGTCGTGATCGTATAGACGCCCATGACCAGGACTCCAAGCGAAATCACCGTGCATGCATCATGATGCCATCCGCGCTTTCTTTGTTTCAATGCCAACGCCAATTGCCGGAGGGCAAAGTACATGCCCGCTCCATTGGCAATAAGCAGCACTACGGTGAACATTTCCATATAGCCGGAAGCATCATGGTTCAAGCCATGATGGTGTTCGTGCATTTCCATGGCTCCCATCAGCAGCGGGGCGGATAACCAGTGAACGAGATGCAGCGCCAAGACGAGAAGCACCGAAAGCGTAGACACCATCGCATATTTCATTTCTGTCCCCATATGTCTTAATTTCTGCATCATCACGAATCACTCCTTAGCTTTGACAGCCGTTCGCTTTGACCGAGCTGCTGCAATAATTTTTCTTCGGGGACGGCGGCAGGTTGATTGCCGGACTGCGGTCAAAGAAGCTGACCGGCTTCAGCATAAAGCCGATATAAGCCGCCGGCATGACAGGCCAGTCCTCCGGACGAGGCACATGGGTGTGACCCATCGTATACCAGACCACAATGTCGGTATTGCTGACCGGGCGGTCCTGTGCGGTCCAAGCTTCCAGTCCTTCTCCGCCGATATTCTGGTTCGGATAATTGCCGGAGGCGTACATTTCTTTTTCGTTATACGGCGTGACCCATAGGTGCTGCTTGATGAACCCCGCACGTTTAAGCAAACTGGACTGCTCCGAGGCGAACGGGAAGCAGTTCTCGCCCGACACCAGCTTGTATCCGACCGATTGACCCAAGCTGTTCTTCACATTGTCATTGACGATTTTCCAATACCTTGCCGTTTCCAGCTTGAGCTTCCTTCTTGCCTGCAGTTCGGTTTCAAGAAGCGTGGATTTGGCGTAGAATGCATTCTCTCGCGGGTTGTCCCCGCCCAATTCCTCCGCGAGCACATTGACTTCGTATACGGAATTTTCGTTGCCGTCTATTTGCATATCCATTCTCACGTTAAAGAAATGCTGGTGATTCGGCGCATAGAGATCCGGCCCTACCATCGTGCCATATTTCGAAGTTTCGCCCGGATGTAAACCCGCCGTTGACAAAATGCCCGTCAGCTTCACTTCGAACTGGATATTGCCGTCTTGGTAAAAATACCAGAAGAACCCGTATTCATAATTGGCAACCGTCGAGATGGAAGAAACGACCAGACGGCGGGAACGTCTCACCTCGACATCGTTGGATCTCCAGTCCGTATGCTTCCACAAAATGCCGAAGTCCTCCTCATGCATGCAAATCGCATTTTTGATAGTGACCAGCTCGCCCTTGCTATTGGTCATCGGAGCATCGAAATATTTAATATACCCTACGCAATCGCAGCCTAGCTCCAGACTGTTCGCAAGCTGACCGATACCGTATTCACCGCTGTCAAATGCGTTTTTACGGTTTTGGATCGCGCCGGGATCACCATATGGCACGACCATCTCCGACAGAGCGCCACGGTACATAACGGGACGCTTACGTCCTTGATCCTCGTAGGAAACGTTATGGATCGTCAGACCTTCACGGGGATTGAAGCCGATGCGGAAACTCCAGTTCTGCCATTCGACCTCATGCCCGTTCACCGTAAAGCTCGGTCCTTCCGGCTGTGTAATTTCAACGGGCTTGATACCGGTGCGCAGCGGGCCTACACGGTCCGGCGTGTAATTGGATGCCTCGGCGGGGATTCTCGTATATTGGTATTCCTCGACACGCAATATTTCCATCTTGTTCAGATCTACAATGGGTACGAGCGGAAGCGGGCGGGCATAGCCGTTATCCTTCGCGTCGCTGCGAAGAAAGCACAGCGGACGCGCCAGACGAACGGTCGAGTCCTCTTCGGTGCCGAAGTTGCCCGCCGACCAGAGATCGACCATAACCAAACCGGGATCTTCAATGCCTAGACGCTTCAACGCTTCATGGAATTCGGGGCTCTCCTGTACAATTTTTTCGCACTCGATATGTTCATCCAGCATAATCATCGGCTGAACGCCCGGAATCAGTTCCCAAGAAGTCACCTTCCCCTCGTTAAGGGAAACAACCGCTTCATAACAAGCGCCCGCTCGATTGTTCAAGAGGATAATAAAGGCTTCACGCGGAATGGACTGGGTGCCATCAAAGCTTTGTACCTTTTCCTTCTTCGGCTCTTTGAGCTCGATCGAGACGAAACGGTCATAGGCTCCCAATTGCTTCTGCACTTTCACGATGGAGACTGCCGCCTGAATTTCTTCCTTGCTAAGCGGCTCCAGAGGATGTTTAACGATAGTTTCAGCCATGTAAGCTCTCCCTCTCTCTTTAAAATGTCAACTTTGAACACCAATGCTCATACAGTGTGTTAAGTTATGTAACGATCATATAACATAAAGATAACCATGTTTAGCTGCTTTTCCCGAATAATGGAATACCTCAAATGAATTTTCGCATTTTCTCACGATTTGGGAAAAGCAGGCGCGCACAAAAAAACAAGACAAAATCTTCCGTCAGGGTGATCCATCCTGTTTGATGAATGAGGTTGATTAACTCCATCTGTATTTGTTTCTGTAGCCCAGCTCTTTAGATATCAAATCGGCATATTTTTTCACTTGATACGCATAGGTCTCGATTTTCTCGGGCGTAAACCGCAGCGAAGGACCCGCTACATTCAGCGAACCGATTACGGTGTTCTCAAACGAGAAGATGGGGGCGCCAATTCCGGTCGTCCCCTCGGTTGCCTCGCCAGAGGTCATGGCATAACCGCGAGCGCGAATAACCTCCAAATCTTTCATGATATAGTCTGCGGATAACCGGATTAATGAAGGAGTTTTATCCCAATCTACATTCATCAGCAGCGTATCCTGTACTTTTTTGGACAGATAAGCAAGGATGACGCGGTTGGACGCCCCAACGAACAGAGGCAGCCTTAGCCCGATCGGCTCGGATATTTTGAGCATCTGCGGGGAATCGATAGAATCGATATAAACCCCTTCCGTATTTTCTCGGGTCGCGAGATAAACCGATTCTTTCGTTTTTTGCGAAAGCTCCTCCATAAAGGGCCTCGCCAAAGATCTGAGCATTAAGCTGTCCCACATGAGAAAGCCGTATTTCATCACACATAAACCTAACTTGTACTTTTTCGTTTTTTGTTCTGGGCAACAAATCCATGTCTGGACAACGAATTGAGAATTCTATGGACACTTTGCACCGGCATACCGAGCTCCCTGCTGATTTCCGTGACACTCATTTCCTTTTCGCTGCCTTGCGGAACAAGGACATCCAAAATTTGAATAGCTTTTGAAATGACTCCGCACATAGATCTCACCCCAAGTCATAATGTGATGTTTCCTCACACAATCAGCAACGCACCTCCTAGACCGTAAATCCGGTATTTCTGGATAATTATTGTATTTATATGGTACTTATAAGGCTAGCAAAGAGCAAGAACACACTTTTAAGTGCCCTGGTGTCAAAAGGAAACCATGCTGCCGCAGCTTATTCAATGTAACATTAATGTTATATTTATGGGTTATTTTTATTTTTTAGACATCATACCACATTCTGGGATGAATAACTATTAAACCGCAAAATCACATGTCATTATAACGTTATTATTAATGACATGACATTAAGGAGGGAGTGAGTACTATGCAAGGGGCCAAAATTGAATCATTATCCAGGAGGGGTTATACGATGCCACAGATGTTTAAATCCATATTTATGCGAATCAGTATGCTGTGTATGCTGTGCTTTAGCTTTCCCATGACGGCTTTCGCCCAATCGGAGCCGCCCAAGATAGATACCGGAGATACGGCTTGGCTTCTCGTCGCGACGACTGTTGTTCTGTTCATGTTCCTCCCCGGACTAGCTCTTTTCTACAGTGGTCTGCTTAGCCGCAAGAACGTTCTTTCCACCATCATGCAGAGCACGGGCAGCCTGATTGTCGTCAGCATCGTATGGGTATTGTGGGGTCACACGCTGACGTTCGGCACCGACCAATTCGGAATCATCGGCGGACTTGACTTTCTGTTCTTCGAGGGGGTGGGCATGGATCCGTTCAGCACGCTCACATTCCCCCATCTTATATTCGCTATATTCCAGGCTTTATTTGCGGCCATTACGGTCGCGCTCATCTCCGGGGCGGTTGCCGAGAGAATCAAATTTTCCGTATGGATCGTCTTCTCCATCTTCTGGGTTACCTTCATTTATACGCCCTTCGCGCATTGGGTTTGGGGAGGCGGATGGTTATTCAAATTAGGCGGACTTGATTTTGCAGGAGGCACCGTCGTACATATCCTTTCAGGCGTGAGCGCCATAACAGCGGCCATCGTGCTCGGTCCAAGAAAATTGTTTCCCGGCAAAACGCTCCCTCCCCATAATATTGTCTTCTTCTTCATAGGCGCCATGTGCCTCTGGTTCGGATGGATGGGCTTCAACGGCGGAAGCGCGCTTGCCGCCGGAGGCTTGGCTACTCTCGCCTTCGCCAACACTCATATGGCCGCATGTGCCGGAGGTGCCGGTTGGGCGCTTATCGAGTGGATCTTCCATAAGAAACCTACGCTAGTCGGAACGGTTACCGGGATCATAGCCGGCCTTGTTGCCATCACCCCGGCAGCCGGATTCGTATCCGTATTATCCGCTATGGCGATTGGCGGCAGCGCCAGCTTCGTATGCTATTGGGCCGTCAACACACTCAAGGCCAAATTCAAATACGATGACGCACTCGACGTATTCGGCATTCACGGCGTCGGCGGCATATGGGGTGCGCTCCTCACCGGAGTGTTCGCCAGCAAGGAAGTGAACCCGGCGGGGAACAACGGCCTGCTGTACGGCAATCCCAGCCAGCTTGTCATTCAAGCCATCGATATCCTCATAGCCATTGGTTGGGCGGCGGCCGGAACCCTCGTCATCCTGAAGACGATTCAACTATTCACAACGCTTCGCGTCCCTGCCGAAGAGGAAGAGGCGGGTCTCGATATAAGCCACCATGGCGAGCACGCTTACAATGAGCTTGAATCCGGAAGAAGCGAAATGGCGGCGCCATCGTTTGCCTCATTCGAAATCGAGAAAAGTCCGATCACCCAAACCAATTAAACAGCAAGGTCCGCGCATACCATGTTGAAGGGAGCTAAATCCGATGAAGCTGCTGACCATTATTGTAAGGCCGGAGAAAATCAGCAATATTACGGCTGCCTTGTATACGATCGGCGTAACCGGCATGACCATCAGCGATGTCCGGGGCCACGGCATCCAGAAGGGTGTGAAAACCATTTACCGGGGCGTCGAGTACCAAACAGACTTTGTCACGAAATGTAAAATTGAAACGGTTGTTAACGACGCGATTTATGAGAAAGCCATTGAAGTCATCATCGATGCGTCAAGAACGGGTCAAGTCGGCGACGGAAAAATCTTCGTCACGGAAGTGCTCGACGTCATCCGTATCCGTACCGGCCAGCACGGCCAGGAAGCATTGGACCAATAGCAAAGAGAGGAGCCGCCCGGGATGATGATCCCTGACGGCTCTTTTTTATGCTGATCGTCGTTCCCGTAACACGTATCTTAAGCATCTACAGATTAATAATCAACGGGCTCTTGGCGCGGGAGATGCATGGGATCATCACCTTGCGCGTCTTTTTTTCCTGCTCCGAAAGAAAGAAATCGCGATGATCCACTTCCCCGTCCTCCACCTCAATCTCACAGCTTCCGCAGCCGCCGATTTTGCAGGAGTAGGCGGCGGCGATCCCTTGCTCCAGCATCACCTCAAGCAAGCTCTTGCTTTCCGGCACCTGTAACGTGACGTTGCTTTTCGCAAGAACGGCTTGAAACGGATAGCTCGGGCCCACATTAGGCGGACTAAACAGCTCATAGTGGATATTGGATGCCGGGTAACCATAATGAATCGCCGCTTGTCTGAACTGCGAAATCATCTCCTCCGGTCCGCAGAAATACACATGCGTTCCGATCGGCTGCTTCCACATGACGGCGACGGGCAGACGCTGCTGTTTGCCGGAGAAGTAAAATTTGGCCCGTTCTCCGTACCTCTTGCGGATTTCTTCATAGAAAGGGCAATACGCCTCGGAAGCGGCCGCATCATGCAGCTCAAAGGACTTGCCGGACGCCGCAAGCTCCGACATCATGGCCATGAAAGGCGTGATGCCGATTCCGGCGGCTATGAATACATGATGCTTCGCTTCAAAGCTTACAGGCAGGTGATTCTTAGGATAACTGATTTCGATTTCATCGCCGGTTCGAATTTGGTCATGCCAGTGCGCGGAGCCGCCACGCGAGGTTTCACTGCGCCGAATCGCTATCGTATAATAATCATCCCGCTGAGGGTTGCCAACCAGGGAATAGTGGCGTTCCATGGTTTCGGCATTCACGGTAAAATACGTCGTAATATGCGCACCGCCTGAGAAACGCGGAAGCCTCCCGCGAGCGCCGACCAGCTTAAAGCTTTTGACCACAGGCGTCTCCTGGACGATTTCAGCTACGGTTACCTTTAGCCTCGGGTTCTGCAAGCCTACCCGCCTCCTTTTACGATCACTCTTATTCCTTACACAGAACATAACCCAGATAAGCCTCTAACCGCTCTGAATAATGATTGGAAATCGAAAGAGAGGCCCCGCAATGCAAGCAAGAGGTCTCCGATTCGACAGGCTTTCTCTGTAGCTTATAGCAACGTACGCAAAACACGCTTTCTTCTTTGTCGCCGTTATCATATCCTTCGATATCTTCCTTCGCAAACCCTAATTCCCTCGCCAGCTTGACCAAATTATTGTACAAGGGCCAGCGGCAAATCACGACGAGCTGGGTGTCAATCGTCCGCTCAGCCAGCAATAAGGATAAGGACGGTCTCTTCCACTCCCGAATGATGCGGACCGGAATGTCCAGACTTTTGGCGTACCTCTTAAGCGTCTTGGGTGAATCCTTTGCATAGCTCTGAACATAGTATACTTCCGTTTGAATGCCCTGTTTGGCCAACAGCAGTAATAGGGGGATGGAGCCAAGAATACCCTTCTCATCGACAAACAAAATATACTTATGTTTATGCAAATTCACGAAAATCTTCCGCGCCGGCGGATCTAAACGAATCACTCCCGAATGTGATTCGCGCAGCAGCTCGGTCGTCTGTTGATCCGGGCAATCGTTCAGATCCACATACAGCCTTACCTGAACGCCTGTCCCGGTGCTTAAACGGACAAATGAAGCCTCTTGATCGATCCGCACATTATGGAGCCGCAGACCCCGAACCACACCCACCGGAGCCTCCAGTTCCCCATGAGTCAATTCAGCGGTGAAATAAACATACGGCGAGGACCTAATCGTTCCCGGCTGCAAGATATGATAACCCGTTTCCACCTTGAAAACCTCCCGATCTTATCCCTCAGCCCCTGCGAATGTCCGCAAGTATTCAAGCATCAACGGTTTATAGGATATAAATCCCTTGTATTCGGCAATAGGGTCCGGAAGATCCTCCAAGACCTTATAAAACCTTTGTGCCCAGTCCGGGTTCTGCACTAACATCTCAAGCGGAAGCAGATGGGTATGAATGCTGAATAAAATGCCATTGCTGCCTGGAATACGGAATAATCGCTGATCCTCCGTCCGAAGATGAACCTCACGGCCTACATTTTCCGCATTCAAGTCAAATTTACCGCGCCCCCACTCTCCAAACGCCTCCGGAGAAGTATCCAGCCGGGTTCCGACGTTAATCGTCCAGTTTAACCGCGTCCACGGCTTGCCGGCCTCCATTCTCAGAAGAAATCCGCGCACCTTTTCCGCAAGGCCGCTGTCCGAATAGATGGGAACCGGCGAATGAAATTGCAGATAGGTCATCCCCAGATCGAAAGCGAGAGACCAATTCGCAGGAAAGCACAATTGCCCGGCATCCATATATAAATCGCCGTCCCGCTGCTGCAAATAAATCAAATCTTCCTGCATGTGACGCCCAATGAAATCGAGCGGCTCACACGGAAGCGTGGAGACGTCGCCGAAGGTGAACGCCTGCTCTTCATTTAACAAATGATTGCGAAATGTCCATCGATCGCCTTGTTTATCCAAACTGAAATAATCGGCATAGACACCGGAAAGCTCATGCATCAGCATATCTAGAATTTCCCACTGGGCATTCAGCGTATGAGCAAACGACTGGAAGGTCCGTTCGGGATAACGCTCCAGAAGCCGCCTCTTCTCGAGCACTTCCTCCACATACTCAAGCGTAATGTCCGTGCAAATCGGGGGCACTAATGCCCAGGAATTGTTCGAGTACCGATAGGAGTCCCCTTGAAACGGAAAAGGAAACCTTTCCAATAGCTGCCAGTTGTTCATCTGTCTGCTTTCGGATATATCCATCATTTGATCCATGCCTTATTCCTCCAATGTTAGTGATGACAAATAACAGGCGCCGTACACCCAAGAATGCCTAGGCGTTCTTTGAATGGCCGGGGCCTGTTGATCATGTCCCCCCCTGATCATCGCGCACGACGATCTATCCGCGGCATAAGATTGGGCAGAGTCCGTCAGATAGATCGTCTTCATCCGCATCAAATCTTCTTTTGTGTGATTACGCCTCCCCAACCTTGCGCAGCCCTACGAAAAATCCGATTCCATAGTCGGGTGAGTCGAAGGTAATCTCGCTGCCTTTTTCAAAATAAAACACATCGCCCGGAATGCCCTTCACTGTCCTTTCCGTTTCATCCGTAATCCAAATCTCGCCTTCAACAATAATTTTCATTTCATCGTACGTATAGGTATAGGAAAGCGGCTTGGACTTTTCCATCCGGAAAAATCCGCTCGTAATTGTTTTTTCAGGGTTAGCGGACGTTAGGGTATCCACAAGAAATGCTTTCGTATCCGGTACTCCCATTGAAGGCTTCTCGCTTTTGATCGCTTCTTTCACAACTTTCATTGCCATGGTCAATTCCTCCTAGTAGATGGTTTGTACTATTCCAGCCACGGTACGCCGATTAATGTTCTCCCGATCCATTCACGCAAAACTTCATTCGTAGGCCCCATTATAGCGCCCGCTCTTCCGTCTCTCATAAACCTTTCTACATTCCCGCGCAAGTAACCGCGACCTCCGGAAATTTGCAAAGCCTTGTTCGTAACGTCAATGACGATATCCGCTGCATGCGTCTTCAGTTCCCATAGCGGGTACAGGCAGGAATCCAGCGTTTCTCCCTTTAGCGCCGCCTGATCCAGCTTGTCAGCGACCCGGTACAACATGCTTCTTGCACTGTCTACGAGAATTTGCGCTTTAGCCATCTCATGTCGAATCACTTGGTAACCGGCCACCGATTTACCGGTATCCGCATGAACTTTTCTTTTCGCTTGTTCGACCGCAGCGCTGATGGCTCCCTGCGCAATCCCTATCCAGCAGGCGCTTGATCCTAGCAGGAAGAACGGATCGATGACTATGTCGTTCCAGTAACCGGCACCGCCCTCTTCTCCCAGACGATTAGAAGCCGGAACGAACACATCCTTGAATTTCATCGGACCGCTATTATTCCCCCTTAAGCCGAGTGCATCGAACGGGAAGGCCTCCACACCGTCCTGACCTTTCTCCACAATCAGAAACATCAGCTTGTCGGCCTTGGCGCTTTCCGGCGAATTTGTCTCCACAATGTACCAATCCGCTTCGCCCGCACTTGTCACAAAGGATTTGTCCGCGTTCAGCATATATCCTTCGCCACTACGGGGCGCTTTACTTACCACATTCCAAAAGTGACTTCCGGTGGCCGGTTCGCTAAATGCCAGACCTCCGACGGCTCCCCGTACAACCTTCGGAATGAAGCGAAGCCGTTGTTCGTGCGATCCAGCCATAAACAGCGTCTGAACGGCGGCCGTATGCATCACCCAAACCATCGTAGTTGAACCGCAGTACTGGGCGAAAGTTTCGGCCAATACCGCAAATCCGCTGCAACCGGCCCCAAGTCCGCCATATTCTTCCGGTACGGTAACGGCGCCAAACCCTGCATCGGCAATGGCTTGCAGGCTGACTCTGGGATAGACCCCTTCCCGATCGGAGATGTCGGCATTGGGCCGAAGAACTTGTTCGCCGATCAGCTTGGCTTCGGCATGCATTTGCTCAAACCCGGGCAAACAGTTCCACCATGCAGGAATTTTCATCAGCAGACTATCATCGATTGCTTTATCGACCGCCACACCATCCACTCCCTCATCAAAGTTATTTTTTGTCATCTTACATGACATGATTATTTCATGAATTTGAGTTTGTAGATATCTCCCTTTCCCAACTATTGATAATATCGTAACTTTTTTCGCAGATTCACCTTTCAATGTTACTATCCATTACATATACATAACTCATTTCCCGAACCATTGATTTTTTCCATGTTTCTCATTTATTCGTAAAACGGCCTACCGCAAGTCAAACCATCCGGATAAAATAACTGCAAGATGGGATAAAAAAGGAGCGATCGCCGCATGCATACTACCGATATGATCAGTTCTGCCGATTTTGATTTCGTCATTGACGGTCAGCCTGCAACCCTTGAGGACATCTTCCCCGGGATGAAGCCCCATGATCGTGTAGGCATCGTGGTTCGCGAGTCCGGAGGAGGTATTGGCGCCAGCGCTTTGATCATGGCGGCGATGGCCAATGTCTATGACTTTTATCGGCCTAAGCTTGGCAATACCCCCGGTAAGTTAAGGATTTATCCGGAGTTCTACGTGTTTCATGTCGGTCAGAGGCATATGGATCATTATTGGATGGATATATGGCCGCCGCACAAGGAAGTCGAGGTTATCGACGATCCCGAGCAAATTCTGGAAGCGATTAACGATCGCGCAATAACCCGTCTGCTCGTTCCGGACACCCCGCCCGTAACAGCCGTTACCCTGTATGAGGCCATTCGTGAGGATCAAATAAATCCGTCGGCGGCAACGTTTCTTCAAGAAACGGTGAGCAGCGCCGAACAGCGCATCCTATCCGCTGTAGCGTATTCTTCGACCGGCCGAACCCGCCGGGCCGATGTCCTCATACGAAGCTGTTTGGCTGCCGAACAGGTTGTCATCGCCTCGATCAACAGTTCTGAAAGCTTGACCACCGAGCAGCGCGAGCAGCTGTGCGCGAAACGTGATGCGTTAATGGAGGGCGGACGTGCAGCCGAGACTTATCGCCGTATTCCCTTCGACGAGGCCATCCGTATGCTAACAACTTCCACTTTGGCAAGCGGGGTTACCCGTCGTTATATAGCCCTCATGTAGCCGGTGATCCTGAATTGATGTCTCTTGTAAAACCTCTTTTCGATAACCTTCACGAGGCCGTATGGATAACACATAAAATCATAGGTACATGTATACGAAGTAACCCCAATGACTTTGTGCAATTCGAGATAGATTAGGGTAGCATGAATAAAACCGGCTGCGATTGAACCGGTATTATCCCCTTCAAGTAGACAGTAAGAAGAATCATTTCTTACCGTTATACTTAAGGGGATTTTTCATGGGCGAAATGTGTTGTGGGCATTGCAAAGGGGCCGAAAGAAAACCCATCCGACAAATATGTAATCATCGAGTTATTTATTGTTTGGTGGATTGTTAAGATTTAATTCTGGATCATAAATATTATTCGTTTTCAAAAATATTTTTAAATCACAATGGATATTTACTGCGATTGCGTTATTCTCGGG